>CANCKV010000085.1 GCA_947378615.1 Chitinophagaceae bacterium
AGGAGGAGTTGGGCTTTTTGGTAGGGTGGTTGCGGTTTTTGAAGGCATACAACTACTGCTAAAAAAGTTACTTTTTGAAAAATTGACTGTTGTTGTGATTGAAAATGAGTAAAGCGTGGCGACGAGGTATTGGAATACAACCTTTTGAATTGACTGGTACGCTTTATTGAATAAGCTACTGACAAGTGGATAAGTTGTTATGTAAGTCGATGAAGTAAGGTTATATTGTTGATAATAAATTTTTATTTTTCAGGAAAGAAAAAAGAGTCTATGTTTTTTTCCAACACGGAGACTCATAGACGCTAAGATGAACGAAGAAAAAAGGCTAACACATAGTATGAAATGAATGGTTTCATATTTCTGTTTATTTTATTTTTTGCAAAGAAAAAAGGCTACCACATAGAAAAAGCAAAGTTTTCTTCTTCTTTTTATTGAAAAGAAGGGCACATAGGAATCCTACTGCGTGAGTGCATAAAAGTTTTTCGCTTAATGAGTTTCGTGAAGACACGAACCTCGGCTGTCTGCCACAAGGCGTGTCCTCACGCAGCGAAAAACTTTTATGCACCCTTCCATAAGTATTGCCACAGAATACTTTATAAATAGCACCATTCCATAAGTATTGCCGTAGAATAGTTTATAAATAGCTCCATTCTATAAGTATTGCCGTAGAATACTTTATAAATAGCTCTATTTTATAAGTATTGTCGTAGAACTAGTTAAGAAATAGATATTTAAGTAACCTCAAATTGTTCGACTCTGCGTTGTTAGTATGTAGATTAAAATTGACGCAACAAGAAACAAATTGGTGTAGAAACTTTTTGGGAGGCAATCTCCCAATTGAATATTTTAGTCTGCTTTAATATTTAATTGCTATTTAGAAAGGTGTCCTAATTTTATAAAGCACGATTCTAATTGACATTCTTTTCGATATATATTACAAAAACTATTTACTTTCTATGTAGCTATGTTTTTTATATGGGTTAGCTTTTCCTCTATTCTAAAAGAGTCGTAATTGGAAACTTGAACATATTCATTTTAAACTTTGAGATAAAAATAAAGGATATCCCTCTACTTGTTATTTGAATAGTATCCTATGTCTTTCATCAAAAAAAAATTTATAACTTATTATTCAGACTTGTTTTCCGATAAAACAAGTACTTTGCAACCTCTCAAATAATTTAAAACACTGTGCTAAAAGAAATTATTATTGCCTTTCAATCTTATTTAAGGGCTCACCGTTTTATAAAGGAACATAATCTTTGGTCGTGGATACTTATTCCCGGAATAATTTATACGCTCTTATTTTTGTTTAGTATGAATTATTTCGGTGAGACCTGCAACGAGTTTATTGCTATGTTAAGCTTAAAGACAGGACTTAAGAATTGGCTTGATTCCATTGATAGTGGATTTCTTGGCTTTCTATTTACATTAGGCAGTCTGATTTTATGGTTAGTGATGATGTTGTTTTATTTTTCGCTATTCAAATATGTTTTTCTGATAATCGGCTCTCCAATCTTTGCTTTTTTGAGCGAAAAGACAGAAGCAATATTAGACGGTGACGACTATTACACCTTTAGCTTTATTCAATTGGCACAGGATATTTTTAGGGGAAGTAGGGTAGCAACCCGCAATGCACTCTGGCAAACCGTTTATATGTTATGCATATTAATTGTAAGTGTTATTCCTGTAATAGGATGGCTCACACCCGTAATGGCTGTTCTTGTGGAATGCTATTACTTTGGTTTTTCTATGTTAGATTACAATATGGAGCGTAACAAGAAAACAACAAGTGAGAGTGCGACTTTCATTGGTCAACATAAAGGATTGGCTATTGGGAATGGCATTGTTTTCTACATTCTCAATCTTACTTTAATTGGTTGTGTCATCGCTCCTGCCTATTCTGTAGTTGCAGCAACATTGAGTATTGCAAAAGTAAAAGAAGAAAGCGCACAATAGTTGTTAGTTGTTAGTGGTCAGTTGTTAGATAGTGGAGAAGTATTTATAGTTTGGAGTAAATAAATTTGATTCCCTTTATATTTTAACTAATAACTCATCACTAACCACTAACCACTTACAACTAACCACTAATATGATTTATCTCATCCCTATTTTTTTGCATGAAGATGCTATCGAAACAATACCTACTTATGTTTTAGTTGCGGTAAAACAATGCTCCGTATTCTTCGTTGAAAATGAAAAGACTGCACGTAGATATTTAAAACGTTTATGGAAAGAGATGGTCATTGACGACTATAAATGGTACACAATACATAAAGCAGAAACGCAGGTGATTCAGTCTTTTATTCAGCATTTACAAGCAGGAGAGACTATCGGTATTATTAGCGAAGCCGGATGCCCGTGCATAGCCGATCCTGGACAAATACTCGTGAATAAGGCACAACAATTAGGTGCTATAATAAAGCCTTTAGTAGGACCTAGTTCTATTTTATTGGCATTGATGGCTAGTGGAATGAATGGACAACAGTTTCAATTCAATGGTTATTTACCAGTAGATAATTTGGCGAGAAAGAAGTCTATCAAGGACTTAGAAACTTATTCGATGAAGAATAAATGCACACAGATATTCATTGAAACACCTTATCGAAATAATCAATTGATAAAAGAAATCTTACTGACTTGTAGAGAAACAACATTGCTTTGTGTGGCAGTTGATATCACTGCCTCTACCGAGATTATTCAGACTAAGACAATCAAACAATGGAAACACACGAATTTTGACTTCCACAAAAGACTAGCCATCTTTTTGATTAGTGATGAGTTATGAACTATGAGTGATAAATTATGAATTATGAGTCTTAAGTTATATGTATTGAACCTATTTAGATGTTACTAAATGGTTTCAATCAAGAATTAATAATTATCCATTAACAATTATTAAAAGCTCATCATTTCTTTGAACTTAACAGTTTGTCGACGACTAATTTCAATTCGATCCCCACCCTTTAAGTCCACTAATAACCCCCCGTTGAAGTAGGGTTCTATTTTTTCAACCCATCTAAGGTTAATGATATGTTTGCGGTTAGCACGAAAGAAAACCCTTTCGTCTAAACGTTCTTCTAGTGCATTTAGAGACTTCAATATCAAAGGCTTATTTGCTCCAAAGAAGACTTTTGCATAATTGCCAACACTTTCAAACATGCGGATTTCGGAAAGTTTCACAAACCAACAGCGTTCACCATCCTTTACAAATACCTGGTCGGATTCATTCAAAATACCTCGGTTATAAGGAACCGCCTCTGCTTTTTCTCTATTTATTTCCTCTTGAACCTTTGCTATTGCATCAGCCAATCTTTTTGGTTCAATTGGCTTTAATAAATAGTCAAATGCATTTACTTCAAATGCTTTAAGGGCAAACTCATCATAGGCTGTTGTAAAAATTACTTTAGGAGCCTTATCTATTTCTGACAATAAATCAAATCCTGTCTTGCCTGGCATTTGAATATCAAGAAAAATTAGGTCGGGATTCAGTTGTTCTATTTTTTCAAGTCCTTCATCGACGTTAATAGCCTCATCTAGAATTTCTATTTCGGGATGTTGCGACAAAAGTTTCCTTAGTTCTGTGCGAGCTAACCGTTCGTCATCTATAATTATTGCTGTAATACTCATGATATTTTATTTTACACAATGTCCATTCAAATACATACCTAGAACAATATTTGTTTTTGCTCAAATTAAACCTTAATCCTTCAAATTTTTCTCATTACTAACCACTAAATTGGTATGGTAACTTTTGCTTCCACCAACTTATTTTCAGCTTCTCTTAACTGAAATACAGCCTCATTTCCATAAAGCAATTTCAATCGGTTATGTGTACTTGCAATGCCGAAGCCTTCATTATTGGCAATATCATCAATTGTTCCTGTATTTTGTACAATCAATTCGTGATGATTTTTGTTAATGACTGAAATTACCGTCACAATTCCTCCCTCCTTTAATTTACTTATTCCGTGTTTTATCGCATTTTCAACTAAGGTTTGCAACATCATAGGTGGTATTTGAAGAGAAAGAGTGTCAGTTTCAATATTAAATTGAACATTAAGTCTGTCTTCGAATCTTATTTTTTCAAGAGCAAGATAATCTCGTACAATTTCTAACTCTCTCGAAAGCGGTGCTAATTCTTGTGATTCTGCCTGCATACTACTTCTTAGCATATTACTGAGTTGTGTGATTGCCGTTCTCGCTCGTTCTGGATTTTCATCTACTAATGCCCGAATACTATTGAGTGCATTAAAGATAAAATGAGGGTTTATATGCGATTTAATCGTTTTTAATTCAAGGTCTTTTACTATACTCTCAAGTCTTATCTTATCCAATTGGCTTGTTGTATTAATTTCAATGTAATGCCATAGATAATAAAAGCTAGCCCAAGCAAAAATGATTGGACCGTCAGAAAGGAAATTATAAAGGGTTCGTTGTACGACCGTAACTTTCTGTAGGGGATTATATAAGTGAATGTATTCTACAAAAGCGCTGTTTGTAAGACTGTATAGTAGGGATGTGAGTAAGACGAGTGCCAACAGTCCCCACCATCTTTTTTTTGCTAAGGGGGGGCGAAGATTAAAATGGATAATAAAGAAGCGTAGCAATAAGGTGAAAAGAAATCCGAAGACAATTCCAGTACAAAGTCTTCCATATTTTATCATGATAAAACTTTGATCCGAAGTGAAAGTATAAATTAACATCGATAGCCCGTATGCAATCCATCCTCCAATCTGACAACTCCAATAGATAAATGACTTGTTTTTCATCTCATTGCAAATGTAAATATTTTGATAAGATTAGTCAATAATATTGATTAATGGTAAATACAAAGGCTGTTTGGTAATTTTCTTACGAATTAAGAAATGGGGATACTTTGAAGAAAATAAAAGGTCAAATATTTGAAAGTAATTTGAAAGTTTTTAGGATAGCTAAAAGTCAAAATTGACTCTTTTAATACATTATCTCAAAAAATGTCTAATTATCATTTACTAATTTAATATGCTTGAATCCATCACCGTTTTTCCCCATTTATACTTTTTTTATTTCATTGTCATAGTTTTGTGAACCTTGTTGGGGAAAAGATGTTTATCAAATGGTTCGGGTTGAAGAACATTTCATTACTTTTACAAAAATCTGCTTTGATGGATATAGTGACAGGCGCTTTGTTAAAACAAATAAACTCGCCCGAAGATTTAAAAAAAATACAAAAAAAGGACTTACATAAAGTTTGCGATGAATTGCGTCAATTCATAATTGATGTAGTGAGTGTGCATGGAGGTCATTTTGCTGCAAGTCTCGGTGTTGTTGAGTTGTCTGTGGCTCTTCATTATGTATATAATACCCCTTACGATCAATTAGTGTGGGATGTGGGACATCAGGCTTACGGACACAAAATACTGACTGGAAGAAGAGATACTTTTGCAACAAATAGAAAATATGGTGGATTGAGTGGCTTCCCTAAACGGAGCGAGAGTGAATATGACACTTTTGGAGTTGGACATTCTTCTACATCTATTTCTGCTGCATTAGGAATGGCAATGGCAGCAAAATACAAAGGGGAAAATAGAAAAAGCGTTGCGATTATAGGAGATGGAAGCATGACTGCAGGTATGGCTTTTGAGGCTATGAATCATGCGGGGGTTGCGGATAGTGATATCCTGATTATATTGAATGATAACTGTATGAGCATCGACCCGAATGTGGGCGCTTTGAAAGAATATCTGACCGATATTGCAACTTCAAGTACTTATAATAAGTTCAAAGATGATGTTTGGAAAGTAATGGGCAAATTGCCTGTTGGTAAAGGAATCAGCAGAAGTATGGCGCATAAAGTGGCTGATGGTATCAAGGGGATTGTTAGTAGTAGCAGTAATCTTTTTGAATCATTGAAGCTTCGGTATTTTGGACCAATTGATGGTCATAATATTACTAAACTTGTTGATACACTTAGAGATTTAAGAAATATTCCAGGTCCTAAAATTCTTCATATCATTACTGTAAAAGGAAAAGGTTATGATTTAGCTGAAAAAGATCAGACTAAATGGCATGCACCCGGTTTGTTTGATAAGATTACTGGAGAAATCGTTAAGAAATCATTTAATACATCTCAACCTCCCCGTTATCAGGATGTTTTTGGGCATACTATCATTGAGTTGGCAGAAATGAATGAAAAAATAATGGGCGTTACTCCTGCTATGCCTAGCGGTTCTTCACTGAAGTATATGATGGAAAAGATGCCCCACCGTGCTTTTGATGTGGGGATCTGTGAACAACATGCGGTAACATTAAGTGCAGGGCTTGCTACACAGGGATTGAGGGTTTTCTGCAATATCTATTCTTCTTTCATGCAAAGATCTTTTGATCAGGTGGTGCATGATGTAGCCATTCAAAAGTTGCCTGTCGTTTTCTGTTTAGATAGGGCAGGGTTAGTGGGTGAAGATGGTCCTACACATCATGGGTGCTACGATATTGCTTTTTTCCGTTGTATCCCTAATTTGATTATTTCGGCTCCTATGAACGAACAGGAACTTAGGAATTTGATGTTTACAGCTCAATTAGATTCCACCGATCTTCCTTTTGTCATTCGCTATCCGAGAGGTACAGGTGTAATGCCTGAATGGAAAACAAAGTTTGAAGAAATTCAGATTGGGAAAGGGCGCAAGTTGAAAGATGGAGAAGAAGTCGCTATTTTAAGTTATGGACATCCGGGCAATTTTGCACAAGCTGCTATCAGGACTTTAAGAACTGAGGGAATCAATCCTGCTCATTACGATATTCGTTTTGTAAAACCATTAGACGAAGAATTACTACACGAGGTTTTTGCGAAGTTTGATAAGATTGTAACTGTTGAAGATGGAACAATTGTTGGAGGAATGGGAAGTGCAATATTAGAGTTTATGGCTGAACATAATTATAAAGCTGAAGTGAAAATACTAGGTATCCCCGATAGGCTTGTTGAACATGGTACCTTAAAGGAATTATACACTGAATGTGGTTATGATGCAGTGGCTATTTCCGAAACAGTAAGAACTTTAGTTGGTAGTACGGTGTCAACAGGTTTCAAGTTACCCGTTATAGGTCAGTAGCGCTTGCAACCTTACTTGAAACTAGAAACTTGTATCTAGAATCAATCCATTACATTTGCCCCGATGCAGTACACACTAAAAAAGTCACTAGGTCAGCACTTCTTAAAAGATGAAAATATTTGCAAGCAAATTGTAGCCTCCTTGCAACAACATCCTTTTGAAAGATTAGTTGAAGTGGGGCCAGGCGCTGGAGCTTTGACTAAATATCTTTTGCCTCTAAAGGGATTTGAATTTAAGGCCGTAGAGCTTGATGATGAAAAAGTAGTTTATCTACACAAAACATTTCCTACAATAGAAGGTAAGATTATTCATGCCGACTTTCTACATATTGATGCTCCCTTTGAAGATTCATTTACAGTAGTCGGTAATTTTCCATATAACATCTCTTCACAGATTCTTTTTAAAATTTTAGATTGGAAGGATCAAGTACCTGTTGTAATTGGCATGTTTCAAAAGGAAGTTGCACAAAGGGTTGCAGCAAAAGAAGGCAGTAAGACTTATGGTATTATCAGTATTTTGATTCAATTTTATTATGATGTAGAATATCTTTTTGATGTGCCCCCCGAAAGTTTCACTCCTCCTCCAAAAGTTATGAGTGGCGTGATTCGTCTTACCCGAAAGACTTCTCATTACACAGTAAAAAGTGAAAAAGCATTCATTCAATTGGTTAAGATGTCCTTTAACCAAAGAAGAAAGATGATGCGTAATGCTGTCAAGAGTTTATTT
Organism: Chitinophagaceae bacterium; assembly: GCA_947378615.1. Classification (GTDB taxonomy): domain Bacteria; phylum Bacteroidota; class Bacteroidia; order Chitinophagales; family Chitinophagaceae; genus Parasediminibacterium. Next base: position 7,815 of record CANCKV010000085.1, read on the forward strand.
CTTCCTGAAATACTTGAAGATTCTTTTTTTAATAAACGTGCAGAACAGGTTAGCATCGAAGAGTTTGCTGCCTTGACATTTAAAATGGGGTCAAATTAGTGATTAGTTATTAGTGATGAGTTATGAGTGCTTATGCTATTGGGAAACAATATTTAGACTGCACTCATCATTCATAACTCATCACTAACATCTAAAGTGCACTCACTTTTACCACTCCTGCAATTCCTCCCCTGTTATTTTCGGATTCTACTAATAAAGTGAGCGTTCTTGTATTTTGTCCTGCAGGGAATTTGACCATAAAGTCTCCGTTTTCTTTGTTTTCTTTTGTTCCAATCAATTGTTTATCTAGCCATACTTCTGTTCGGCCTGTTATTCCTTTGAATAATATGACGCCACCTTTATCACATTGTTCTGCAAAAGGCTTGAAAGTAGTACGATATAATGCATAATTACCACCTGTGAATTGCTGTAAAGACCCTGGTTTTGTTGGAGCCCATGTATTCATATCATACGATGCTACTTCCATATTAGGGTCTGGCTTTGAAGTAAAGAATGGAGAGATTTTCCATTTTTCCAATACCAATGATGGCGAAGGAACTGCGACCGAAGGTATCTGAGCGGATTCTTTTACAGTTAATGTAATCGTTGCCACCTTTAAATTACCTGATTTAGCCGTTAATATTAGCTGTCCACTACTCGCAGACTTGCTTTGTAGGATTACTTGAGCCAATCCATTAAATAAACTGTATTTATTGCCTTTTTCTGGGTCGTGATTATTATGATTGCCATTACCCATACCAATAATATTTCCTGGTCCACTGATTTCAAATTCTACTGGAAGGTTTGCTGTTTCTACAGGACGACCTTTTGCATCTAATGCCCTAACTGTTACTGGGATTGCATCCCAACCATCTCCTGCTAGAGAAGTCCTGTCAGGAATCAATTCGAGGCTAACGGGCTCGCTAGTAGTTTCTACCACAAAATGAGCTATTTCCTTGCCTCCTTTATATCCAAAAGCCTCTAATTTGCCTGGTTGATAGGGTACTTGAAAGGTATTCATCTCGTAGTAATCTACTTTTTGTTCGCCTATGAGTTTGCCATTCAATTTCAACTTGATGGTTTCAGCATTACTCATCGCCATTACTCGAATATTTTTTCCAATACTATCTTTTGGCCAATTCCAATGAGGCACTAATTGTAAAATAGGTTTTGTAGAAGGCAACCATTGTGCCTGATGTATATAGAAGGCTGTTTTCGGAAAACCACAAACATCCATACAACCAAAACTAGAGCTAGCAGAAGGCCATTCGAATGGCTGAGGCTCGCCTCGATAATCGAAACCTGTCCAAATAAAACATCCTGCTACATACGGTTTTTCTGCAATTGATTTCCAATAAACCCGATGTGTGTTGCCCCATCCCGGCTTATTGTCGTCATAAGCAGCTAAAACTTGTCGATGCTTTTTATCATTTACATATTCTCCACGAGTCATTAATCCTGAAACATCCTCCGAACTTGTGATTGGCTTATTAGGATATTGTTTATGATAATTTGCATAATTCTCCTGTTGATAATTGAATCCAACGACATCAACTGCATTAGAAACATTGATTGGAGTAAATAATCCTCCACTTTGAGCTGCGGTAACAGGGCGAGAGGTGTCATAAGATTTCACAACTTCACTCATTCTTCTCACCATTTCATACCCATTTTCCGTTCCTTGCATCGGCTCTTCATTGAATACACTCCAAAGAATAA
>CANCKV010000086.1 GCA_947378615.1 Chitinophagaceae bacterium
CCGCAGGTTTGTTGCCTGTACTTTTTCCAAATATCCTTAATCCTGAAATGGCAAACTTTCCATCAGGTGTATGTACATTTAATACTCTGATATATCTAGCCTTGATTGACTTTTTTAATTCAAAATAAGGATGCGGTAAGTCTTCATCACTCTTAGATTTATCAATGACCGTCTTCCAAGTCTGATTGTCATTACTCGATTCGATGATGTATTGATATCCCGTTTGTACAGTAGGCCTACCTAAAGTCTTCGTATCCACATCGGAAAAATTGAGTTGAATGGCATTGATTGTAGGGTTTTCCTGCAAATCAACGGTAATAAATTCGCCCTTATCACCCGTTTTTGCACTCCACCAATCTTTAATTTCTTCGTTTACTGCATATTCAGGCTTCGTCTTTTCTGCATTTAAAGTTGATGAAACTGTCACGGGTTTATTGTAGGAAAGCAACATCCAGCCTTTTGTGAAACTTTCTGGAATGGTTTCTTTTTTAGTGGGAAAAAGTAATGGATAATCACCAAAGCCTGTATAAGTACGCATTGTGCCATCACTGTCAAAAGTTGTGGGGAACAATCCTAATCTTCTTTCAAACATGTGTTTTTTACTAATAACCATGGTACTGATATGCCAATAATTACCGAACTTATCCTGAAAAGTTCCGCTATGTCCTGCACCCGCTATGAATCCCTTTGGTTTATATGAAAAAGGATTAAAAGCTTGAAACTTGAATGGACCGAGAGGATTGTCAGATACATAAACACCATCACAATAGCTCTTGAACTGTGTGCCAGGTGCGGCATATTGTAAATAGTATCTCCCATTATATTTATTCATCCATGTTCCCTCAATCCATGGATTCACATTTAAGGTATTGTTATCTGCCACCATTTCAAAACCTTTATTTTCTTTATCAGGATAAATTAAGGCTATTGAATTGCCTTTGAAATGAAACCGATTATTCATATCTAATTCCACCACCTTTGTAGGATTTTTGTTTGAACAACCGTAATACAGATACAATTTTCTATCCGTATCGAAAAATAAACAGGGGTCAATAACACTGCTATCTATTTCGCCACAATGTTCCCAATTCCCTTTAAGTGGTTCACTTGATTTATAAATCTTCTTACCTCCTGATGCTAAAAAGTAGAGCGCATTGTCAATTGCCACAACTGTAGGCGCATAATCTTCCCAAGGCAAAATGGAATTAGTTATGAATTTCCATTCTTTCAATTCATCAGAAACCCAATAACCACCCGACTTAGAGGCGAATAAAAAATATTTATTTTGAAACAAGACAATCATAGGGTCGGCAGCTTCTCTTCTTGAAGGGGTATCAGGCCTAAAACGGTAGCTGATATTCAAGGGATTGCAGAAAGTAGTTTGTGATGAACCGGTATTTGATAGAAGTAATAGTAATAACAAAAAGGCAAGACAATTTTTAAGCATATACAATTCTTTATTAGACGACAAATGTAATTGTAGTAACTATTAGTAGTATAGAATTTATTCCTCAAGAGTCATATTTTGATTTGATTTATAGAAAATAGATGCTTGGACATCTAATATTATTGTGAAATCAATCTTTCTTTCTTTAAATGAATTATTCATAAGTATAAAAAACTATTTTCGCCCACTCAAAAAAAATAACAATGAGCAAAGGACCGGTTTCGCAATTTATTGAACATCACTATCGTCATTTCAATGCAGCTGCTTTAATAGATGCAGCAAAGGGATATGAAACACATCTTCTAGAAGGTGGTAAAATGATGGTTACCCTTGCAGGTGCCATGAGTACTGCAGAATTAGGTATTTCATTTGCCGAGATGATTCGTCAAGGGAAAGTAGATATTATTAGTTGCACAGGAGCAAATCTTGAAGAAGATGTGATGAACCTAGTCGCACATAGTCATTACAAGCGTGTGCCTAATTATCGTGATCTCACGCCACAGGATGAGTGGGATTTGTTGGAAAATCATTACAATCGTGTAACAGATACTTGTATTCCTGAAGAAGAGGCATTTCGTCGGCTGCAAAAGCATTTGGTAAAACAATGGAAGGATGCAGAGGCAAGTGGTGAAAGATATTTTCCACATGAGTTTTTGTACAAGACAGTTTTGAGTGGAGAGTTGGAGCAATACTATGAAATTGACCCAAAGAATAGTTGGATATTGGCTGCTGCTGAAAAGAATATTCCGATTATCGTTCCAGGTTGGGAAGATAGTACTACAGGGAATATTTTTGCTAGCTACGTGATTAAAGGCGAATTAAAGGCAAGTACCGTAAAGAATGGTATAGAATATATGGTATTTCTTACTGAATGGTATCGTGCAAATAGTGGAGGAAAGGGAGTAGGGTTCTTTCAAATAGGAGGGGGGATTGCAGGAGATTTCCCAATATGTGTGGTGCCAATGATGTATCAGGATTTAGAATGGCATGATGTTCCGTTTTGGAGTTATTTCTGTCAAATCAGTGATAGCACCACTTCGTATGGTTCGTATAGTGGGGCAGTTCCGAATGAAAAGATTACTTGGGGGAAATTAGATATTCATACACCAAAATTCATCGTAGAAAGTGATGCTACAATTGTGGCACCATTGATTTTTGCATGGATACTCGGGTTATAGTTGTTAGTTATTAGTGGTTAGTGGTTAGATAAAAAATCACTTTTGGTATAAAAGTTCTATTTTTTATCTAACCACTAACCACTAACCACTAAACAAGGCTTATATCAAACGTTGATAATTGTACAAATTCATTAATCCTTCCGCTGATTTCTTCTTTGGACAATGACCTTAATCTTTCAGTTCCAAACTTTTCAACGGCAAAACTTGCTAATGCACTTCCTACAATGATTGCAGTCTTCATATTATTGAAACTGATATCTTTTGTTTTTGCCAAATGTGCAATAAAGCCACCTGCAAAAGTATCTCCTGCTCCTGTTGGGTCAAATACTTCTTCAAGAGGTAAGGCAGGTGCAGAAAAAATTTTATTATCATGAAATAATAAAGCACCGTGTTCCCCTTTCTTGATAATGACGAATTTAGGCCCCATTGCAGAAATTTTCTGTGCTGCACGAACCAATGAATAGTCGCCACTCAACTGACGGGCTTCACTATCATTTACCATCAATACATCTACAAGGCTAATGGTATGTTTCAAATCATCTAATGCGATGTCCATCCAAAAATTCATGGTGTCCATCACAATCAACTTCGGTTTGTTTTTAAGTTGTTTAATCACACTACTTTGAACAGCCGGTGCAAGATTGCCTAGCATTAGAAACTCACAGTCCTGATAACTATCTGGAACAACAGGTTTGAAATCAGCTAACACATTTAATTCAGTTACTAAAGTGTCGCGTGTATTCATATCCATGTGATATCGACCACTCCAAAAGAAAGTTTTTTCATCTTTCTTGATTTGTACGCCTTCTAATTCTACACCACGAGCACTTAGCGCATCTAATTCTTCAGTGGGGAAATCTCCACCTACAACAGAAATTTGTTTAACACCAGTAAAATTGCTTGCGCACCATGCGATGAAAGTGCCTGCACCACCAATAATTTTATCACTTTTTCCAAAAGGCGTTTCAATTGCATCGAAAGCCATAGAACCTACTATTACTAAAGACATGTCTATATTGTTTTATGAAATTTGCAGCGAAACTAATGGTTTTAATAATTAGTTACCTATGTTATACTCTAGCTAAATTATTTATTTGTTTTTTGAACATCCTTAAGTCTAGATTGTAAGTGCAAAATGGAGTATTCATCCTTTATTAGTTTTCAGAAACTTTTGATAAAAAAAATGTAAACTCATTCTGATAAAAATGAACATTTATACTTTTTGTTGCAAAGCTTTTCAATGAATCGATTATTAAAAAGGAGATACTTGATAACTTCTAACTTAAAATAGTTATCCATAACAATTCCAAAGTTGAATTTTAAAATGCTCCTACTATTAACTTCGCCACTCAAAATAAATAATAATAACTCATGAGATTTCCTTCACCCGTTTCGTTGTCGTGGATTGCAGATTTAATTGGTGCAGAAATAGTTGGTGATCCCAACTTAACAGTAACTGGTATTAATGAGCTACATAAAGTGGAAAAAGGTGATTTAGCATTTGTGGATCATCCTAAATACTATGATAAATGCTTAAATAGTGAAGCAAGCTTTATTATCATCAATAACAAAGATGTAATGATTCCTAATGGGAAAGCCTTATTAGTGGTAGATGCCCCCTTTGACGCATATCAGCAAATTACACATCATTTTCTTCCATTCACACCTTCAAACAAAAGCATTAGTGACACTGCTATCATCGGAGAAGGAACTGTAATCATGCCGCATACATTCATAGGTAATAACGTTTCTATTGGGAAGAATACCATAATTTTTCCTAATGTCACTATTATGGATCATAGTATTATTGGAGATAATGTAGTCATTCAGGCAGGGACTGTAATTGGCGGCGATGCTTTTTATTATAATACCAAAAAGAATAGGGATGTTTGGTTTAAGAAAATGAATAGTTGCGGAAATGTGGTCATTGAAGATAATGTTGAAATCGGCAGCAATTGTACAATTGACAGGGGGGTGAGTGCATCAACGATTATTGGTAATGGGACAATTATCGATAATTTAGTACAGGTTGGGCATGATGTAGTCATTGGCAAGAATTGTATCATAGCTTCTCAGGTTGGAATTGCTGGAGCAACTACACTTGAAGATGGTGTGACTCTTTGGGGGCAAGTGGGTGTTAATAAAACAATTACGATTGGGAAAGGTGCAGTGGTGTTAGGTCAGGGTGGTGTTACTAGTAGCATTGAAGGTGGAAAGACTTATTGGGGAACACCAATAATGGTGGCAGTAGAAAAACATAGGGAGAATCTATGGTTAAAAAGATTACCAGAATTATGGAAAAAGGTAATGGAGCAAAAGTAAGTTGTAGGTTGTACGTTTTAAGTTATACGTTTTAAATATTAAGTTGTAAGTAATACGTATTACCTGTCAATTACAACTTAATTTTTCTAACTCTTAGTTCTTATTGATGATAAAAACAAAGGGTTTAATATTTCGCTGACGGATTCTTTGTTGTATCTGATAAGGTTTTGTAATGATTTTATATTTATTAATATCTATAATTTCATTTGCTATACAAAAGCTGTGAAGATTTTCAACAGCATGAAGTAGTTGTCCAAGCTTATTTATCTCAATTTGCATGGCAATGGCATCGGAGGTAACGTTTTTGGATAGTACAAGCAAATCTCTGTTTTCTTTTCTCATATTATGGGGCATTTAATACAATTTACAAATCAACCTATTACCTTTCGTGTTGGACACATACATTGTTTGTTTTTTGATGACTTATTAAAAATTTTACAAGATGTGAAACCCAAAGTAATCAGTAGCATCAAAACAAGTATTCTGTTCATTTTTATCATATCTATAATATATAGTGTTTTATCCGTATAATTTGGTTAAAACTACTGTCTATTAGTTCATCATTTCAAAGACAACTTGCTTTATGCAAAACTTTAACAACAAAAAGATACTATTAGCACCTTTAGATTGGGGGTTAGGGCACACTACAAGGTGTATTTCAATCATTAAGCAACTGATAGACAAAGGAAATTCGGTAACTGTTGCATGCAATAACCGGCAAAAAGCAATTTTATTACAGGAATTTACCGAAATCGTTTTTTTTTATCTAGAAGGATATAATGTAACTTACTCTAATAATAAGTTTTTCTTACCCTTTAAGCTTCTTGGTCAATTACCTAAAATAAATAATAGGATTTTACAAGAACATAAATGGCTAGAAAATATTATTAAGGAACATAAGTTTGATGTTGTAATTAGTGATAACAGATATGGCTTTTATTCGAAAATAATTCCCTCTATTTTTATCACACATCAATTGACCATAAAAGCACCTTTTGATTGGTTGGAATATCTTTTGCAAAAAATAAATTATAGTTACATAAATAGATTTACGCAATGTTGGGTACCTGATTATGAAGGGAGTGAAAATATATCGGGCATATTGTCACATCCTAAAAAGATGCCTACAATTCCTGTGCATTATATCGGACCTTTAGCAAGGTTTAAAACTAAGGTTCATGTTTCGGAATCATATCAATATAATTACTGCTTTATTCTCTCTGGCCCTGAACCTCAAAGAACTATTTTGGAGAATATTATTATTAGTCAAATCCATTTAATTTCATCGAAATGTTTATTAGTAAGGGGAATACCTGATAGCGAGAATAGCCAAATTAATATAGAATCCCGTTTTGTTACCATAATAAATCACTTGAAAGGCAAGGAATTGGAAGAAGTGCTTTTAAACACTGAATATGTAATTACTCGGAGTGGATATACTTCTGTAATGGAATTGATGAGTTTACAAAAGAAAACTATTCTTATTCCAACTCCAGGGCAAACAGAACAGGAATACATTGGAGAGAAATTGATGACTCAAAAATGGGCACTATGCGTCAAACAAAACGATTTTAATATAGGTGAGGCTACAAGAGATGCTTTGAATTTCAACTACCAATTGCCGAATTGGGGAAATAGTAAGCTAGAAATATTTATCGCTAATTTTCTACAATCTTTACAATAACATGATTTATCTTGATTCAAAAGTCGATACCATTCATTTTGGAAATCAATCAATCGAACTGCTTTTGCCCAATCAGGAAGAGGTAAAGAGGGTTTATAAAACTCTTTCTGAACAGAATTCAAATACACCATTTCCCTATTGGACACAGGTTTGGCCTTCTGCGATTGCTATGGCACAATTCATTGTTCAAAATCCTCATTATTTTTTGGGAAAGCATGTTGTAGAACTTGCTGCAGGATTAGGTTTACCCTCTTTTGTTGTTGCTCAATTTGCAAAAAATGTTTATTGTACAGATTACCTACAGGAAGCAGTTGAAGTGATGAAACAATCTGCTACTCTTAATAGAATTAAAAACATTTCCTGTGGATTAGTTGATTGGAATAATATTACTGAGGATTTTCCCAAAACAGATGTTGTATTATTGAGTGACATCAATTATAATCCCGATGATTTTGAATTACTTTTTAGGGTATTAACAACGTTCCTACAACAACATTGTCTTATAGTATTGACTACTCCTCAAAGATTGCTTGCAAAGCCTTTTATAGAAAAGTTGATGCCTTTTTGTAGTCTATCACAAGAAATAGAAATCATTCATTTAGGAAAAGAAGTGCCTATTTCAGTATTAGTGCTTAGTTTGAAATAAATACAATTTTTTATATGCCAAACATCTTCTTCAAGCTCGTCCAGAGCTTAGTTTTTTCCACCTTGACTTCATCAGTTGTACCTAGCATCGCTGATAAGGAGGGTGCTAAAAGAAAGGTTGTATTATTGTAATTCTGCACCTGATAATTAGGAATGACAAAAGATAAATTGATTTCCTTACAGTCAACTTCAAACATGATTAAATGACGTGGAGAGGTTGCAGTTAAAATATCTGCAAAATTAATTTTGTTGTGTGCCAAATTGATGATTGCAACATCGCCAATATTCAGTTTGCAAGCACCTAAAATATTGGTTAAAAACTGCAGCCACTCCTCCCTTAAATAGACTGACTCTTTATCCTTTACAAGTATGGTTACATTTTTAAGATTATTTCCTAAATACAATTCTTTTGGCGGTGTGAATACTAGTGGCTTTTGAGCTATAACAATTGTTTCTGTTTGTTCTACAACTTCTTTTACAGGAATGGAATGTTTAGCAACCTCAACTTTTGAAACACTTTCAAGTGGTGTAACGGATGGAACTATGTTTACAACTGATTCTTTTTGTTTCATCTCAGAGGTAATAACAAGATTATCTGTGAAAAGATTCGCAATTATAAAGTCGGGCAATTCTATTTTATCGAGATTCATTGTAAGTTTTATTATTTAGTTAACCAACTCTTTTTATTTTTTAGTTTATTTGCAAATATTACGTAATAAAACTACAGCAATAAATAAATTGAGATGGCAGAAGCGGTAAAGATAAATATAACTAAAGTAACAAAAAGCAAATTACAGGATTTAGACTTTGGGAATCTTCCTTTTGGCAAATATTTTACCGACCACATGTTAGTGGCAAGGTATGCTGACGGCGCTTGGCAAAGTGTGGAAATTAAACCTTATCAACCACTTTTATTGGAGCCGTCAATTGTTGCTATTCATTATGGACAATCTATTTTTGAAGGTATAAAGGCGTATAGATACGAAAATGGGGATGCTGTTATTTTCCGTCCTCAAGATAATTTTAAAAGATTTAATATTTCTGCCGATAGAATGTGCATGCCTGAAGTACCCGAAGAAATCTTTTTGGGTGGTATGAAAGAACTTATCAATCTTGATAAGGAGTGGATTCCTACTGCTGCTGACCATTCTTTATATATTAGACCCTTTATGTTTGCTACCGATGAAATTATCGGGGTAAAGCCTTCTGAAAATTATTTATTTATTATTATTCTTAGTCCAACAGGTCCCTATTATTCTGCACCAATGAAGATATGTGTGGAAGAGGTTTATACCCGTGCTGCACCGGGGGGAGTGGGCTTTGCGAAGAATGCAGGTAACTATGGAGCAAGTTTGAAGGCAACTGTAATTGCCAAACAAAAAGGCTATGACCAAATTTTATGGACGGATGCCTTTGAACATAAATGGCTGCAAGAAGTTGGTACAATGAATGTTTTCTTTGTTATTGACAATGTAGCAATTACTCCTTCATTGGAAGAAGGAACAATTTTAGCAGGTGTAACAAGAGATACTGCAATCACTGTTTTGAAGGAGATGGGTATTAAAGTAGAGGAAAGGAAAATAAGCATTGATGAATTGGTGGAGGCTTATGCTGACGGAAAATTCCAGGAAGCTTTTGGTACGGGTACTGCTGCTACTATTTCTTTGATCCAAGAATTGAAATATAAAGACTCAATACTAAGTTTTGATTTGAATAAATTGTCTATTGCTCCTGCACTAAAGGAAAGATTGGATGACATTAGAACCGGAAAAGTCAAAGAAAATCACGGTTGGATGGTTAAGATTTAGTTTTTTATGCTTAAAAAATGCTTTTAGTGAGGATTAACAGACATTAAAAGCCTGTTTTTAATATTATTTTGAAATTATTCATGAATTTATTTGGAAGTTGTGCTCTAGGCTGTTACTTTTGCCGTCCGAAAAAAAATATAAGGTTAGAATGCCTACAATACAACAATTAGTAAGAAAAGGTCGTGATATAATCAGGGCTAAAAGTAAGTCAAGAGCTTTGGATGCGTGTCCTCAGCGTCGTGGTGTTTGTACCAGGGTTTATACAACTACTCCCAAGAAACCAAACTCTGCGTTACGTAAGGTAGCAAAAGTGCGCTTGACTAATAAGATAGAAGATATTGCCTATATCCCCGGAGAAGGGCATAATTTGCAAGAGCACTCAATCGTTTTGATACGTGGAGGTCGTGTGAAGGATTTACCTGGAGTACGTTATCATATCGTTCGTGGTAG
>CANCKV010000087.1 GCA_947378615.1 Chitinophagaceae bacterium
ACACTACCAGTATCTGTAATCCTCACTAAAGCAGAATTGGAATTTGAATTGGCGGCACTCCTAACAGCAAAAAGTGTGACCCCATTCGAAGTTTGCCTTCCTGTTAATGACAAATAGTTTTTACTTGCAGCATCAAAATAACCGACAGAATCCCAACTGTTACTACCGTTTTTCAAATATTTTATAATCCCTCCACCAACAGGTTGTGAATAGGCTACATAAAGCAATTTGCTGTTTCCATTTGTCACAAAAAAGAAACTCTTTGCACCTGCTTTGCTAGGCATGGTAATGTTGGCAGGTTGTGTTGCGGGTGGCACTATACTATCTTTAGGCAAACTACTTGAAGAAAATTTGATAATAGGACTAGAGCCTACAGTATAATAAAGGGTTGAATCATCGGGATTCAAATTTAATTGTCGTATCGATCTTCCTGTAGCCCATGGTGTAATAGTTTTTAAAGTATCAGGCTTTACACTATTTGTTATTTTTCCATATAGTATGCCTCCATAATTGCCAGATAAATGCCCATACCCAAGCCAAAAATCTGTACCATTAGAAGTATAAACCGACTTAGGGAAAAATGATTTGCTGATATCCAAGGATGGAATGTTATTTTTCCTTTGAATGGAACCATCATATTTTATGAAAGCAACTGCCCTATTCAAAGTATCAAACCTACTTCCATATAATCCACCACTCGCAGAAGTACTTCTCGCATAGCCTGTTAATCCAATATATTGTCCATCACCTGAGATGGTAACATAACCTTCTTCTGTAGAATTATTTGCACTTGGTTGGTAAATAGAATCGAGGGTCACTGTTTGTAAAACATTTCCCAAGGTATCATATTCATCCACATAGACCTGATTCCCTGCACTTGTTACACTAGTGAGCCTTAAAACTGCAATACTTCCATTGGAAAAGGGTACAACTTTCGCTGATGGATTAATGGCAACTAATTGTACCTTATAAGTTTGTCCTTCACTTGAATTAAAATATAGCCTGCTTATATTAGACCCCAAATAGGTGATAGACACATTATTCGTATCACCACTTGCTATTATATATTTCCCTTTAACATCTATACTGTCCATTTTATATAGACCAAACAATGTATCAGCAGTATTTGAAGCTCTTCTTAAATCGGGGTCAGTAAAAGCAATTGTTCTACTACAAGAATCACTGTTGATTGTTTCCATCAAGATGGAAGGGCTGTAAACCTTTTTTAAAATAGAACGACTATAATTTAAATTAGCTGAAGGCAGGAAAAATGAAAAGCCGAATATGCCTTGCATGGTATTATAAACAGCATGGACTGAGTCGTCCTGACGCAAAATTTGAAAAACAGGTTTTGAAGTGTTCATCATTGTATCAATCGCCTGTTGTGATGGTTGAATTAAAACCGCATAATTGTAAGATTTATTATTGGGTGATTTGCCATGGCTCAAATAGGCGGCATCGTAAGTACGATATAAAAGCTTTGTATTATTCGTATTATTCTGCAAATTGTCCCTTACTTCACGCTTGATGTAAAGGCTATCATTCCCTCCATAAACAATATAGGCATTTCCCCATGAGTCCTTTATGGATAAGTTGATTGTTGGACTTGGATAATTGTGAGAAATGGTATCCACCATTCCATTGATATAAACAAGTGGACTTGTATTTGTAGGCAGAAGAGTTTGGTATAAAGTAGTGTGAGTACAATAGGAATTATCACGACTTTTGATGGAACTCCCCATACAATAGATGATATTTCCAAAGAAAAAGGAAGATTTTTTTGCTCGGAATGATGAGTCGAATGCAGTTGTTGTATCATGAAGATACATGGAGGATGTACCGATACTGTCATTCAATCTTAGACCACCCAAGAAAGTTTGATCACTATTTCGCCAATATGAAACCATAGCAGAATCTTGTGCTCTCATTACAGACATAGGTAGATATTTAGCAGTAGTTCCAGCTATATGCGACCAATCATAGCAACTATCCACTAACCTATATCTTTTATTTGTAGTAGAAGTAATTTCCATATTGCCATAACTCAGGTATCTACCTAATAAGTTTTCTGCACCTCCGCCTAAATGTTCAAAATCCCATATATAGTGACTGAACCCCTTAATTGTTGTCAACCATCCATTTTTTCTATTGATAAACAATCCTGAGTAGGGCATATACTGTACATCAGCAGGTTCTACAGAATCTTTTTTTGTTATCGTTAAATTTAAAGCATTAATTAAATCTTTTGCTGCACCTAAACTTTGTTGATAAAATATGCTTGACCCACTATTATTTATTAGATTCGATCTTATATAGGCTGTGTCAATGTTCATCAATCTAATAAAAGTACCCTTTAGACTGTCATCATTATGTCCAATATTTGTTAATGCCAATGCAGCAATTGCTTGTGTATTTCCCAGGAAATTTGTTCCCTGTACCCGCCGGAGTCCAAAAATTAGTTGAAAACAAATCATACCTTAACCATGAATTACGTAATAGATTGTAAACCTGATTGGTTAAGGCAAAATTGGTGTTGTCTAAAAAATAAAAGAGTAATGTTGCTTGGTGCAAAGCATCATTCCCATATTCGCTAGTATAGGGACCTCCATGATGGTAAGTTGAATAATCAGACTTACATATATCTGTATAACCTGGTGCTGGTGAAAAAGCAAAATTGAAAAATGACTGTAAACTGTCAACAGAAACAATCCTTTCTTTTTGGTTCTTCAAACTCAAGGCATATATTAGTTTTCCAACTCCACCACTCCTAATATCATCTGCACTTTTTGATGGCATGGAAGCATATTTATTTCCATAATTAGCCCCAAATGAAATAAGCCAACGAATAAAATTCAAAGTATTGTTAAAGGTAGATGTTGGCAAGTCATTTCGCAAAATGAAAAATGCCTGAGGCAACGCAGTAACGTGTACATTCTGACCATGTAAAGAACCCATAACACTACTATCTGCCATACCTTGATCATACATCCAATCAAGGATGTCAATACTTCTTTGCAAATCAGATGCATTCCTATTTAATTTGTAACTCAATGCAAGCTGTAGTAATATGTTTGTTGTAAAAGTTGTTATTGATGGGGCTGTTCGAGCACTTGTTGAACCATACGAATCAGAAAACAAACCAATTCCTTCACCAGTTGTAGAATCATAAGCAATAACTGTATTATCTGGTTGTCTTTGAAATTTTAGATGATAAATAGGGCTATATGATGCTACAGTTGCCTTATTTATATAAGTTTGGACACCTGCTATCCTTGTTTTCAAATAACCTCTTGTATCTCCCACTACTGCGGAAGAGTCCATAATCCAAGCTTCCAATTTATTTTGGATAATATTGGCATAAACAGAATCGGATAAGTTTACAGAACTCGTATCAGGATTTAATTTCCTTGGAGAGATAAAATCATCAGTAGGACTAGTATCTACATTAACAAAAAAGTCACTTCCCTTATACCAAACTGCGCCGTTTTGTAACTGAAAATAGTCAAAATACAAATTCCCATTACCCGCAGATGGTGCTATTATATTTAGGTATCTTAAAGGTTTTGAAGCATTGTATGAATAGTGCAAATCACCCTTTAAATCTATATAAACACAACGCCAACCTTTAAAATTGATGTACATTTTAAAAGACAGATTCACTGTTTTTGCAGCATCTGTAATTAAAAACTTTATAGAATCATTTTTTGGATTCTCATTATACACCCAAGTGTAAAATCCAATGGTATTGGAAGAAATACTTGATACAGTTAAAAGTGTATCTGGGTTATCCACTTTTAAAGTATCATGGGCATTCCACTGCCATTTTAACGATTGTCGCCCAGCCTTATAATGTGCTGAATCTGTTGTTAATGGATGGATACCAGTATTTGTCCATCCTGATGGAGGAGTAGCATCTTCGAAAGAAAGAAAGGTTTGGGCATTTGATACTATCGTAAAAGCTACTCCAATTATAAGGAGCATAACAAACTTTAAAGTGTTCAATTTGTAAAGTTTTTTATTCATGGGTTAAAATCGTAAACTTGTTGTTTTATTATTTTTTTTAATTAACCTTCATAGATACTTTTTCTAAATGCTTTTTCATTTCAAGAATTTAGATTTACTGAAAATAAAAAAGGATCATTTAATCCTTTTTTATTACGCTTTATTTATATTCAAGAAACTTTAGCCTTAAACTGTTATTACCAACTATTATTTCGATTTAAATCTCCTTTGCCCTAAGTCTTTTTACTGCATACCCTATACCACTAGCGGCAAGCATCAAACTCATACCTCCATCAAAAGGAACTATTGGGGAACCATCACCTGCAGGTGCTGCACCAACACCCGGTCCACCTATGCCTGGATCATCAGCAGGGGTTTGAGCATTTAGGGAACTATTTAGGCAGCAACTGATGAATAATATTATTAGGGATAATCCAATCCGTTTTGTCATTGTTTGCATTTTATGTTATTTTAAAAGTTTAATTTTATTAAATTCTACAAAAAAAACCTATTCCAAGTACGAAATCTATTCACTTCTACCAATTCTACGACTCTAGGAGATTAGATTTCAAACGAATAAAATGATTTGCACCAATTGGTAACTCCTGATTGAAGCAAATCATCTCATTTGCACCAATTGGCAACTCCTGATTGAAGCAAATCATCTGATTTGCACCAATTGGCAACTCCTGATTGTAGCAAATCATCTGATTTGTACCAATTGGCAACTCCCCATTGTAGCAAATCATTTATTTGAGTATAAAGAACTTTTCTGTATTGACAAAACCAAGGACGCCGCCTGCTAAACACTCAAACGCAGGCAGCATCCTATTTGGCCTCTCTCTCTCTTTCAATTACGAATTATCAATTACGAATTACGTTTCAACAATTACGAATTATCAATTACGAATTACGAGCTATTGAACTGATAACGAAGTTTTATATACTTGTTCTTTACTGTTTACATCACTGATAACTACATTATAAACACCCTTCGCAATTGTACCATCAATATTTAAGCTATGTGTACCATTTCCACCTGCATGATTGATAGCTTGTTCAGCCACCTTTTGTCCCAATGCATTGGTGATTGTTACAAGGTATTTGCCAGCATTTACTGTGTTAAAATCAATATTAAGTTTCTTACCAACTAACGGATTTGGATACAACGTAATTCCTAATTCGTAATTCGTAATTACTTTAGCGATGTTACTATAGGCAATTGTTCCATCTGTGCTTACTGCTTTGATGCGGTAATAAGTGGTTGCGGCTGTTGCTGCATTATCTGTTGCAGAATAAACCGCAGTAGCTGTATTCTTAGCAGTTTGTTCAGCAATTTGCTTGAAACTTGCTCCATCAGTAGATTTCTCAACTTCAAACTTAGCAACCCCCTTCTCTCCTACAGTATTCCAAGTAATTGTAGCTGTACTACCATTTGCTGTCGCTGTTGCAACGATGCTATTTACAGACAAAATTGTTGGTTTGAATACCACACTAAACCTGTTCTGATAAGTAGCTGCAACTTTTGCATCTGCAGTGAATGCAATTGTATCAATACCACCTAAAAGTGCTGTAATCTTATTGGTAAATGCATCCTTGATGTATGGAGCAACTCCATTTCTAACATAATCACCTGAATTAATCACCAATTGATAGTTTGTACCACTCAATTGTCCAAGACTAATTGGAAGAACATCAGCAGTTGTGGCAGGTAATCTACCATCAATACTAAGGCTCTTGTTTCCTTCAACAATTGATAAATTATCAGTAGCATTACTCATCTTGCCTGCATCCTCTACACCAATTCCATTACTAAACTGACTACCGAAGACTGCTACAGCTGCATCCATCTTGAGATAATTGGTTCCTGACTGTTTCATCAAATTGAAAGTCAATCCACTATTTTTAGTCACTGTGCCAAACACCCCTGTTTTAGCAGTAGAAAGAATAGACTTATCTGCTTCGGTAATTGTCAAAGTAGGCGCTCCTTTAGAAGTATCCTTAATCAAGAATCCTTGACCTGCCTGAATAAATTCTCCATTACTACTCTGTCCCCACTTTGTTGACACATCACTTACTGCATTATAAACCACCCATGCACCTGTTGAACCAATTGTAGGGTCAAGATAATAGTAATAAGGATGTACGTTAGTCAAACCGCTAATAGCGATATGCTTGAAATCAATAGGACAAGCGTAAGGATTTGCAATGTAAGTGTAGCTGTTATCAGCAGGATTCAAGCCATAAGCTGCACTATTATAAGTTGAACCTGTAACAGTATTGGATACGCCACTTCTGCTATAGACAACATTACCTGTAATCAAACTACCCGATGCTCTTAATGCGGTAGAATTATTCATTGCTAAAACTTGAGGACCTGCTATCGCAATAATTGGAGTCGTATCCAAATCAAAACTTCTATCTCCTCTTACCAAAACACGATAGGATTGATAAGGATTCAATAATTCTGTTGTTGTATTCTTAACCGTATCCCAACCTGCCTTGTAGTAGAATGCAGAAGGACTTCCAGTTATTGAATGATCTAGACCTGTTAAACCATCTACTACATTATGCTTAGTGGTCGTATCCAATTTACCGGTAATGAACATACCATAACCATTATTGGAGTAGCTACCACTTTCTTGCCAAGTATTGAATAAGGAATTTGTAGATTTAAACACACCACCTGCACTAATATCCCTATAAGCACGGAAACCTTTAGGTATAAAACGTTCAACAGTTGCTGTACCAGAAATAGTTCCTGTATTACTACTCGCACCATAAGGAGCAAGAACACCACTATTAGCAATGCTTGTAGATTTCAGAACAAGATTACCATTTGTGGTCAATAGTCCTAATTTGAGTGTTAGCACACCAGAAACATTCAGTTTGTTGCTTCCTGTAGAGATGGCAACTCCTCCACTATTATTAATGGTAAAATTAGTAGCTGTCGTTCCGTTTCCATAAATGGTCTGTAAAGAACTACCATTCATCGTAACCAAACCAGAACCAGTTATTGTTCCATTGTTAGTTAAATCTCGAGTGACTAAAATACTTCCTGAACCATTTAAGGTTAACACTGCACCACT
The DNA here is from genome assembly GCA_947378615.1 of Chitinophagaceae bacterium. Lineage (GTDB taxonomy): Bacteria > Bacteroidota > Bacteroidia > Chitinophagales > Chitinophagaceae > Parasediminibacterium. The sequence goes on from CANCKV010000087.1 coordinate 7,092, forward strand.
AGCAATCGTTAAACTTTTAACTGTTTGTGTAGCTGTAAGCGTAGGTTTCACCGTTGTATTTGGTATAGTTACATCAATCGAAGAACCTGAAGGCACACCATTATCCCAGTTATCAAAGCTATTCCAATTGGTAGTTCCTGTACCACCTGTCCAAGTAGTCGCAGTCACCACGATATTTCCTGTATTTCCAATTACATAGAAGTTTTCTCCTGATGTTGGCACAGTCAATCCTGTTGCGGAAACAGTATAAGCACCACCTCCTAATGAAGTTGGAATACCTACTTGAGTTGCCACATAAGAAGTCTTATAAGTACCTAATTCACAGGCACTTGTCGCAATAAAATCAGGCGCCTGATTGCCTGTATTGAATTGATAAGTAATGTTTGAAGTGGTTGCTACAGTACCCAAAACAGACCATTGTAAGAATAGGGCTTGAGTAGAATCACCAACTGAATGATTAAAATACCTCCTTGCACCTACCGACATCGTAGAACCATTGCCACTTGTATTCGTAATGGTTAATGGCGTGTAATAACCAATAATACCCATTGGAAACGCAGTAGCCGTGTTTAATGGAACACTTGTCCTGATTAGTTTTCCTGTAGTGTCTGTCAAGATATAACTGTTGCTATTTGCTCCTGTAATGGAACTAGCTCCGCTACCAATTGTAAGATTATACAAACTGAGTAACAATTTACCATTAAGCAAGCTAAGAACGCCATTGATGGTTGCGTTAGAAGCCAAGGTAACTGTAGGAGATGTTAGTACAGCTGTAGCGGTAGCGGTAGTTGTAACACTAGCATTATTGCCAGCAACGCCAGTAATAGTGATTGTAGGTGCAGACGTATATCCTGTTCCATTCATCATCATCACGATGCTTGATACAGCACCTCCACTTATTTTACAATATGCCTGAGGAGCAACACCCACATAATCCCACTTAGCAGTACCATCAGTCAATGAATTACCATAATCCAACGGTCCGTTTACAGTAGCAGATGTACCCGATTGAGTACAGGTATATAGATTACCACCGTTCGTAACTTGAGTACCTACAGTGTAAGCAGTAGAAACAGCCCAACTATTTCCGATTGAAATGGAAGGAGGATTAATATAGCCTGCACCCGCATTGCTAATAACAATATTAGATAAGGCATAAGCATTGAACGATACATTATTTAATACCGAAGAGCTAGTAGGAATTTCATTTCCTGTAGAATAGGCGATAGGGTCGGGGGCATTATCAATAGCTACCGATTGTGAATTTGCCCTATATTCAAGATTTACTGTTGTTCCAAAAACAGGCGGCACATTAAATCCACCTCCACTCAAATTAATTGAAGTGGCATTTGCTAAAGTAATATTGTTGGAAACAGAATTCTTCAAGTTACCATTCAATAAAGTCAAGGTACCAGCAAGGGCAATATTACTATTCATCGTAACGCCATTCGTATTATTGACAGTTAGGTTATTGAGTGCAGTGATATTGGAAGGCATGCTCAAATTAGCGGCAGTTCCTCCAAACACTATTGAAGAAGTGCTATTAGCAGTCAGTGTTGAACCGGATGCAATAGACAAAACATCTGTGTATAAACCTAAGGTATTGGCACCTACACCCAAGCTACTATTGTTGCTAAGGGTAATACTACCACCAAAACCAACATTACAACCCAAATTGACTGCACCACCGCCACTTATTACTATATCACAAGTTGAAATAGAGTTATTAGCAGTAGAATATGGTGAACTGAAAAACTGTGTTTGATTGGAAGTAGTAGCAATAGCAGCCTTTGATAATGTAATAGTAAGATTACCATCATAAGAGGCTACGGTAGTACCATTTTCAAGAGGTACAGTGGCCAATGAAGAATTACCTATTCCCATTCCAGGCTGAATATTCAAATTCGGAGTTAGTAATGTAAAGGAGGTACTTCCAGCAGTGGTACTTCCAGAAAGGCTAAACCCTGAACCAAAAGGATTAGTAGATGGTAAGGTAAGTGCTGCAGTATTACTAAACTTAATTGAGTTGCTACCCCCAGCAGTAATTTGACCGTTATTAACTGGTAATAAACGAGAAAAACTATTTGAAATAGTAATGCTAGCAGGTGTTGCAGCAATTCCAGTATTTACTACAACACCAGCAGCCCCAAGAGTAAAGTCTTTCACTATTACATCACTTGCAATAGTTAGTGGGGATGTACTGTTATTCGAACTATAGCCAGTGGTAATAAAACTATTCAGGTACTTTTTAGTAGCATCTAAACGAAGAGTAAATGCCCCACCATTTGCAATACGTGAGGAGTATAGGTTGAGTGAAGAAGTAGTAGAACTATTACTACCTCCAATTACAATCCAACCATTTGATACATTTGGAGAAATAATGCTATGACAATTTAAAGATTTCTCATTCA
>CANCKV010000088.1 GCA_947378615.1 Chitinophagaceae bacterium
GATAATCACAAATCATGATTTAAGAATAACCTGAATTGGATTGTTATGTTCTGAGCTGCTGAGGATATTAAATATTCTTAAATCTCATTATTGTTACAAATATTCAAATTTATGATAAGAATCATGCTTGTCATTGATATAAATTAGAAGAATAGCAAATAAAGTAATTCACATTTGTAGGATAATAAAAAAATTAAACAATGATCAACAAGCAGTTAAACTCAAAATTATCGAGTATTTCAAGACTATACGTAATCATCGCTTTTGTAATAATTTTCATAATGGCTAATTTCCAATCAAATGCCCAAACACCAAAGCCAAAGCCATGGATTGCTCCCGCAAGTTCAAATCAATTGAAGAATCCATTGGCAGGAAATGTGAGTGTACTGAAAGATGCCAAGAAAAATTATGAGTTGTATTGTACTCCTTGCCATGGTATTGCCGGTAAAGGAGATGGGGCTGCTGCAGCTACTCTAAATCCCAAACCCGCAGATCATACTTCAGTTGCTGTACAAGGCCAATCAGATGGTGCATTGTTTTGGAAATTATCTGAAGGAAGGGGCAATATGGCTGCATATAAACAAATTCTGACTGATGAAAAACAACGTTGGGCACTTGTAAATTACATTCGAACACTTAAAAAGAAATAATAGCATCTATATAAAGAAGGCGGTTTATGTTTCTGGATAAATAACTTCTAAATAAAAGAGGCTAAACACTTAGGCTCAAAGCCATATAGGAAAGAGATAGATTTTTTTATTTTATACGAAAAGAAGGTCATATAGAAACGCTACTGCTTAGCATTAGGAATTCATTTTTTGAAAAAAAGTTATACAGTAGAAACAAAAGAAATTGAATATATTTCTGAAATAGGCCTTCTAAATATTTTATATAAATCCTTTTGTTCCTGGTTTTTCCATTGTTTCCTTGTGGTATAACTTCTTTAGTAGTAAGAGATAAATGTTATTCATGCTTTTCTCTCATTTATTAAATATAAAGTAGCTTTATCAGTTCCTAGGCTCTATAGTAACGAGTAGATTTGTTTAGGAAAGAAGTTGCTTTTTTTGAAAACTATGAAAGCGATTATTCATATTAACCTATTATAACAATATTTATTATTGAGAATTAAGCATAAAAAGTGTTTGGTGGCTGAAATGTTGCTAAACTTGCATTGTTTTTAATCAAACATTTTCTTGATGCGTATAATTTTAAATTAATAACCTCTCTACCGGCGTTGTTTCAAACAACAAAACTTTTAGCAATTATTATCTCTTTTACATTTTAACAATGCGCAAATTACTTTCAGTTCTAATTCTATTTTTTGCTTTAAAGGCTTTTTCTCAATCACAACCATTCAATAACGAATGGATTGATTACAGCAAAACTTATTACAAGTTTAAAGTAGGCAACAGCGGCCTTATTAGAATTACTCAGGCTTCATTAACAACAATTGGTTTACAAAGTACCCCTGTTGAACAATTTCAATTGTGGCGTAATGGAAAACAAGTTCCCTTATATACAACAATTACCACGGGTGTAATGGGAGGCACAGATTATTTAGAATTTTGGGGACAACAAAATGATGGTAAGCCTGATAAGTATTTATATAAAGACAGTGCTTATCAATTGAGCGATAGATTGAGTTTACAGACAGATACGGCAGCTTTTTTTCTTACGGTAAATTCCTCGCCTAGTTCTGCAAATCCTAACCTTAGATTTGGAAACGCAGCAAATACAATTCCTGCAAATCCTCCTTCACCTGTTCCGTATTTTAACTATACACAGTATATTGATTTTCAGCAGAATATCAATCCTGGAAATGCACAAAATGCGGGTGAATACGTTTATTCTTCTTCCTATGATAAGGGAGAGTTTTGGAGTTCACAGTCAATTCAAACAAATTCTCCACTTGCAGTACCCTTGAATAATTTATATGCTTATGATCCTAAAGAAGGCAATGCAAGCTTAGTGGCAGGTTTTGTTGGAACGATTATAGGCACTAGAACAATTCAGCTAAATTTTAATAATGACAATACTAATATAATCAACGATACTATGTCGGACAATGGAGATATTACACCCAAAGTCGTTTCAAATATGAATATCCCACTCAGTACTTTAACTAGTTCGCCTTCTAGTTTGAATATCAAGATTATACCATCGGATCCATCACAAAATCCTTATGATGCGGTTGTTTGTAATTATATCAAACTTACCTATCCTCGACTATTTAATTTTGGAGGTCAGTCTAAATTCTTATTTAATTTGCCCGCATCAGTAACGAGTAATTATTTAGTGATTAGTAATTTTAATGCAGGAAGTGTACCACCTGTTCTTTATGATTTTACTCATCAATTAAGGTATCAAGCAAACACGAGTATTTCAGGACAATTACAATTTTTATTACCTCCTAATTCTTCTTCCACAGAATATTTATTGGTAAGTGAGGATGCTTCAGTAAATAATATCAATACAGTAACAGGGTTTCAACAAAGGAATTTTATTAATTATGCCACACAAGCAAATCAAGGAGAATACTTGATTATTTCTAATAAAGTATTAGGGCTTACAAGTGGGGGAGCTGTAGATAATTATAGAGCTTATAGGAGTAATACCATAAATACGAAAGTTTGTGATATTGATGAATTAGTAGATCAGTTTGCTTATGGAATAAAAAAGCATCCTTTAAGTATTAAAAACTTTATTCGTTATGCAAACAATACATTTAGTAAAAAACCCTCTTATGTGTTTCTGATTGGCAAGGGAGTCACTTATGATCAATATCGAATGAATCAAAGTTCCCCGTATGCAGATTTATTGAATCTTGTACCTACATGGGGATGGCCTGCTTCTGATGCAATGCTTGTTTCTCCTGGTTCTGACCCCTCTTCCACTATTGGAATTGGAAGGTTATCGGCAGTTACATCTGATGAAGTGACCACCTATTTGACTAAAGTAAAAGAATATGAGGCGCAACCGAACAATCCACAAGCCATAGAATCAAAGGGGTGGATGAAAAATGTTATTCACGTTGCAGGGGCAGATGACGCATCCTTGAATGGAACATTAATTGCGTATTTGAATGGGTATCAGAATATTATTACAGCCCCTTCTTTTGGCGCAAGTGTTTACAACTTTAATAAGACAACTACAGGGCCTGTTACTGCCGTTGCAAACACTCAACTCAACAATCTAATTACTAATGGGGTGAGTCTTATTACTTATTTTGGACATGGTTCTTCCACAGTATTAGATTATGCAAACCTGAATGATCCTGCAACATTCAATAACACAGGAAAGTATCCGATGTTTTTAGTGAATGGTTGTAGTGTAGGAAACTTTTTTGATTTTGATATCTCCCGTTTCTCGAACTTGAATACGATTGCAGAAAAATACATTTTTGCCCACGAAAGGGGAGCAATTGGTTTTATTGGCAATTCTCACTTTGGGTTGACGAATTATCTGGATACTTATACAACAGGATTTTACAATTCACTTTCAAATCTTGGTTATAATGGTACCATTTCAATGAATACAAATGCAAGTGTGGCTGCCTTAAAATCGTCTGCAGGAAATTCCTTTTCTGATTATTTCACACGTACTCATGCTGAGGAAACCATTCTTGCTGGAGATCCGGCTATAAAGATTTATGCAAGTACAAACCCTGATTTTGTTGTAGAACAATCGGGAGTTGCGATTAGTCCTTCTATCATTTCGGTTGCAGATAAGCAATTTACCATTAAAACTTACTTGTTTAATATTGGCAGATTCACCACTGATTCTTTTGTAAATGTCACGATTCAAAGGGTATATCCTAATGGAACTACAACTGTTTTGTACAATCAAAGAAGACCCAATTTTTCTTTTGAGGATTCTATTTCATTGACAATTCCCATTCTTCCTTCAAGGGATAAGGGCACGAATCAACTGATAATTAGTATTAATACAGATAAAGTAATAGATGAACTGACTTATGGCAATAATACGGTTACGACTTCTTTTGCCATCTTTGATAATGGTATCACGCCCGTTTATCCTTATCAATTTGCTATCGTAAATAAGCAAAATATACAATTCATTGCATCTACTGCAAATCCAATTAGTTCTTTGACTAACTATACTATGGATATTGATACGACTGCCTTGTTTAACTCTTCATTCAAAGTAACAAAGACAGTTACATCAGTAGGTGGTGCTATCAGTTTCAATCCCGGTATAACATTTACGGATAGTACCGTTTATTATTGGCGTGTAGCAGAAGTTCCTGCAAATGGGGGTGCTTTGGTTTACAATAAGAGTAGTTTTATTTATCTAAAGAATAGTTCTGCTGGTTTCAATCAATCTCATTTTTTCCAACATGAACAATCAGCTACTGATAGGATGTATCTAGATAGCGCTAGCAGACAATGGCATTACCTTCCTGATAGTAATAATATAGTAATCAGGCAGGCGGTATTTTCTGCTTTAGAGAATGAAGACCAATACTTTCAAACTTTAATTAATGGTCAATGGGGGCCTGCGGTGGCTTGTGTGGGGCATTCTGTCATCTTTAATGTTTATGATCCTGTCACCTTGCAGCCATTATACAACCAAACAGTTCCATCTACAATTCAGTCTGGAAATATGGGTAGTTTTATGGGTAGTGCACCTTATTGCAATCTTGCTAACAGAATATGGAATTTTGAATTTCAACTGCTCGATACCTCGGGACGGAGACCTGCAAGAGATTTTCTTAGATGGATTCCTGACGGATATATCGTTACTGCCCGTCTAAATTATGATGACCCCATTACATTTGTGGATACTTGGAAAAGGGATTCTGTTTATTTTGGTGCAAACAATACCTTATATAGTGCCTTCAAAGCTGTTGGTTTCAATGATGTAGATTCGTTTTATAAACCGCGCATCTTTGTACTTATTTTCAAGAAGAGTACGCCTTCTTTCCATCCGCAATGGTTATTTAGTAATGGGCTTGCCGATCCCTTGCAGTTGAGTATTAATGTGGCTACCCCTGATTCTTTGGGTTATATCACTTCGCCACAATTTGGTCCTGCTGCCTCTTGGAATACCTTAAAGTGGAGGGGTTCTTCGTTAGAAACAAAGTTGGGTGATGCAGTAAATGTTAATGTAATTGGTGTGGACACTTTGGGCAATCAAACGCAATTAATGACGGTGGACAATACCTCGCAGGATGTGGACATTTCCTCAATTAATGCTACTACCTACCCTTATTTGATGTTATCGATGCGTACTGCCGACAGTATCAATCATACGCCCTATCAATTGCGTTATTGGCGTTTGCTGACTAATTCTGTACCGGAGGGTGCATTAGCTGCGAACATCAAATATCTATTCACGGATACAACAAATAAATATACTAATACCGACACTTTCAATGTAGGGCAGACGGTGAATGCGGCAATTGCTTTTAAAAATATCAGTGACACCACTTTCAGAGATAGTATCTTGGTAAATATGCAAATTGTGGATGCTAATAATAATACCACGATTCTTCCTTTTGGTAAACTGAAAAGACTTACTCCTGGAGATACTGCACTCATTTATACTTCGTTTGATGCATCGAAATATATTGGATTAAATACATTTTCCATTAATGTGAATCCCAACAACAATCAGCCAGAGGAATACCATTTCAATAATATTTTGTACAAAAATTTCTTTGTAAAAAATGATCAGATTCCTCAACTTGACGTAACATTTGATGGTGTGCACATTTTGAATAATGATATTGTTTCGAGTAAACCTGCTATTAGGGTAAAACTCACAAATCAATCAAAATATTTATTATTGAATGATACTTCTTTAGTAACCGTTCAATTATTATCCCCTGACGGTTCTTTGAGAAAAATAAAGTATGATGGCGATACACTTAGATTTACTCCTGCCACCTCTTCAAATTCAGAAAATGCAGCAATTGTTGATTATACACCGCAATTGCTACAGGACGGTTCGTACGAATTATTCATTACTGGAAAAAGTCGTACAGGTATTGCTGCGGGAACTCAAAAATACATCGTGAAGTTTCAGGTGTTAAATAAGCCATCTATAAGCAATGTATTCAATTATCCCAATCCGTTTACTACCTCAACAGCCTTTGTTTTCACGTTAACAGGAAGTGAAGTGCCTCAGAATATAAAGATTGAGATACTTACGATAACGGGTAAAGTTTTAAAAGAAATTACCCGCGAGCAACTAGGGAATCTGCATATTGGCAATAATGTGACCTCTTATAAATGGGATGGAACGGATATGTTTGGTGCTAAATTGGGCAATGGCGTTTATTTATATCGAGTAGTTACTAAGCTAAATGGTAATAGCGTGGAGAATTATTCGAACGTTTCCAAAAATGGTAGCAGTGCAAATACCGACCACTTTTTTACGGGTGGTTATGGAAAGATGTATCTAATGAGATAAGATACAATAACTTCGCCGCCATGCAAGCAGTAGGAATCGGGACAAGAGTCCTCAATTTTTTGATAGATACTATTATTATTTCCATCATCAGTGGACTGTGTTATCATGGATGGAACGTGTATGTACTCTTCTATGGTTATCGTGGATTCAACTTTGGGTGGTACTTTTTCGGCACAATTTTCATTTACTACACATTTTTTGAATTCATCTTTGCCCGTACACCCGGCAAGTGGGTTTCTTGTAGTAGGGTAGTGGATCGACAAGGTAATAGACCTTCCTTCGCAAGTATCCTTATTCGTAGTCTCACAAGAATAATTATTATCGATATGTTTTTCATCCCATTTCTCGATAAGACCTTGCATGATTATTTCAGTAAGACGGAAGTGGTGGAAGCTTAAAAGAGTGATGAACTATGAGTGATGAGTGATGGATGTTACGCATCCTTTATAGGGGTAATGAAATTAATAAAACAAAATTATAACCCTTGTGTTCTTTGTATTTACCCTAGTGAACCTTGTGGTAGAACAATAAAATAAAATAGTATGGCAAAGATTGGAATTAATATAGTAACAGGTAGTCTGCAACAAGCAGAAGTGATTGTGGGCATTGACTTAGGAACGACTAATAGCCTTGTAGCTACGATTCATCCCGACACCAAACGGCCTATCGCACTCAAGGAATTTGATAATAGTAGTCTAGTTCCAAGTATCGTGCATTTCGATTCTTTTGGGAATGCCTCGGTTGGTGAAGAGGCAAAAAAGTTTTTGGAAACAGAACCTCAAAATACCATCTTTAGTGCAAAGCGCTTGATGGGTAAAAGCTATAATGATGTAAAAACGAATGCAGGATTCTTTACTTATAAGGTCATTGATGACAATACGGATAGTTTGGTGAAGGTTCAGGTGGGTAATCAATTTTATTCTCCTATTGATTTGTCTTCCTATATCTTGAAGGAATTAAAAAAACGTGCAGAACATATTTTGAAGACCCCTGTTACAAAAGCCGTTATCACCGTACCTGCCTATTTCAACGATGCACAACGTCAGGCAACGAGGGATGCGGGAAAATTAGCAGGTCTAGATGTATTACGGATTGTAAATGAACCTACAGCGGCAGCCTTAGCGTATGGATTAGGACTTGAAAAAGATGAGGAGAAAACTATTGCTGTATATGATTTAGGTGGTGGCACTTTCGATGTATCAATCCTACATATTACTAGTGGAATATTTGAAGTATTGAGTACTAATGGAGATACCTATTTGGGTGGGGATGATTTTGACAGACTAATTATACAGTATTGGTTGAAAGAAATCGGTTTGTCGGAGGAAGAAATGCATGGCAACAAACAATTGGCACAAACCCTACGTTTAGTTGCTGAAGAGGCAAAGAAACACTTGAGTAAGCAGGAGCGTTTTGAGTTTGACCTCTCTACAATTACGAATTACGAATTACGAATTACGGCTAATAACCTATTACTTACAACTTATAACCTACAACTTACCACTGAAAAATTTAATGAATTAATTCAGCCTTTGATTGAAAAAACAATAAATAGTTGTGTTAATGCATTGAAAGATGCAGATTTAAAGGCAACTGATATTGATACAATTGTCATGGTGGGAGGTAGCACCCGAGTTCCTGCTGTAAAGAATGCGGTGAGTGCATTTTTTGGAAAGCCCGTTAATGATTCGGTGAATCCTGATGAAGTGGTTGCACTCGGTGCTGCTATTCAAGCAGATATTTTAGCTGGAAATAATAAGGATTTTCTGTTATTAGATATTACTCCGTTGAGTCTTGGTTTGGAAACGATGGGCGGATTAATGGATGTATTGATTCCTCGTAATTCAAAGATTCCTACAAAGGTGGGCAGACAATATACTACCTATCAGGATGGGCAGAGTGGTATGCGGATTTCTGTTTTTCAGGGAGAAAGGGATTTGGTCAAAGACAATCGTAAGTTGGCAGAGTTCAACCTGACGGGTATTCCTGGAATGCCGGCAGGATTGCCGAAAGTAGAAGTTGGTTTCTTGATTAATGCCGATGGAATATTGGTGGTCACTGCCAAAGAATTACGCAGTGGCGTTCAACAAAGTATCGAGGTAAAACCACAATACGGATTGACTGATGCAGAGGTAGAAAAAATGTTGATGGATAGTATCACGCATGCAAAAGATGATATTCAGACCCGTGCCTTAGTGGAGGCAAGAACAGAAGGGGAACAATTATTGAATGTCACAGAGAAATTCCTAACAAAAAATGCAGGACTAATTTCCAAAGAAGAATTGTTAGTGACGGCACAGGCGATGCAAGCATTGCAATTGGCAATTACAATGGAGGACAAGAACCTAATTCAAACAAAAACAGAAGAACTCAATGAAGTGACGCGTCCTTTTGCCGAACGGGCAATGGATGAAGCAATTAGCGGGGCAATGAAAGGGCAAAATATAATGGGATAATGATATGCATTTAAGAGGTATATCATAAAAAAGGCTTCGCAACGTGCGAAGCCTTTTTTAGTTTGATAAGTTTATGTTCTATTTATCAAAGTAATCATAATTCATTACTCATAATTCAACCCTTTCAACACTCCTAACAACTAAAGTGAATGATATTGCTTAAAACACTATTTCCTGCCCTATTTGTGGAGTAGCAAAGTGCATAAAGTAGCTTAATTTTCGGCAATCCTTCCATAGTTATTTTCCTTTGCATCGATGAAGCAGTATAATAAGTTACCCCTGCAACAGGCGCAAGTATTACTTGTTTTCCTGATTGCGACACTCCCGAAAGGTCGGTAGCCACAATGATGTTAAAAACATTTTCTTTTCCTGGCAATAAGCCAACTTCAAAATTCATTATCCCTTCAACATTCGGATTAACAGCTACAATTATAGGTTGGTCGGTAACCTTACTAGGCGTAGATTCTTCGGCGGTAGCTTTGAAACCTGCTGAT
>CANCKV010000089.1 GCA_947378615.1 Chitinophagaceae bacterium
CGGCAGATAATCTATTACTCTCATCAAATAGGGCAAAGGCAGTAATGGAATATTTTATTTCAAAGGGTATCGCTTCTAATAGATTACAATTTAAAGGTTTCGGTGCTACAAAACCAATTGCAGACAATAATTCTGATTTAGGAAGGGCGATCAATAGAAGAACAGAAATTCAGATTATTGCCTTGTAACCGCTAATTTGAATTAACGGTATTCTTCCAAATATCAATTCAAGATTAAATTATCAATTAAACGTACATTCTTAATAGTGGCAGCAATCAAAACTATCACATTGTCTTTTGAACTGTATGCTGTAATAGGAGTCAAAGAACCTGCATCACAGAAAGCAATATAGTCGATAGTATCAAAGCCATTTCGTAATAGGTCAGCTTTCATTTTACTTTCAATCTCTAAAATAGGAATAGACGAAATATGGTCTTTGGCAAATAAAAGTGCTTGATAAATGATCGTTGCTTTACTATTATCTGTTTCACTCAACCTGACATTTCTACTACTCTTTGCCAATCCACTTTCTTCTCTTACCGTAGGGCAGATAATTAAATGAACTGTCGAATTCGTCAATTCAAGTAGTTTGCTAATCACCATACATTGCTGATAATCCTTTTGACCCATAAAAAGCCGATGAGGCTTCACGATTTTGAGCAACCGGTTTACTACTTGACAGACACCCTGAAAATGTCCGGGTCTATATTTTCCTTCTAAAATAGTTTCTAAAAATCCAAGTTGGTAAGATTCAAGTATTTCATTTGCAGGATAAAGTTCAGCAGCAGATGGTAAAAACAAAACATCACATCCCGTTTCATAAAGCAATTGAATATCCTTTTCAATGGTTTGAGGATAATTATCAAAGTCATTTTGGTCATTAAATTGAGTAGGATTTACAAATATGCTACAAACAGTCAAATCCGAATTGCCTTTACAATTTTCTATTAATGAAACATGTCCTGCATGTAAAGCACCCATTGTTGGAACGTATCCTATTATTTTTTCCTCTTTTCTATACTTATCTAGAAAATTATTTATTCCTTTTATTGTCTTAAATATGATCATTTATCAACTAATTTGACTATATAAATTTGACTCTTCATAATTAGACGTATTTTACGTAACTTCGCCGCCTTATTTTAAGGCTACTCATATAAATAAATTACGACGTACTAGATGTCAAAGAAAAGAATTTTATTCATAGCCACAGAAATGTCGCCTTATTTAGAGCTAACTGAGTTTTCAGAAATTGTAAACAGGTTAGCCATCAAGAGCAACGAGACTGGCTTAGAGGTTCGTTGTATCATGCCAAGATTTGGCGTAATTAACGAACGTAGGCATCGGCTACATGAAGTAGTGAGATTATCAGGAATCAATATCTCTATTGATAACGATGATTATCCGCTTCAAATAAAAGTAGCGTCATTGCCGAATGCAAGATTACAGGTTTATTTTTTGGAGAACGAAGATTTTTTCAAAAGAAAGCAAATTTTCCATGATGACGAAGAACAATGGTTTGATGACAATGGATTACGAACGATTTTCTTCTGCAAAGGAGCACTAGAAACTGTAAAGAAATTTGGTTGGGCTCCTGATATTATTCATTGTAGTGGATGGATGGCTAGCCTTGCTCCTGTTTATATCAGAACTGCTTACAAGCGTGAACCGGTATTTGGAAACAGTAAAATTGTTTTTACAATTGGAGAGAATACTTTCGAAGAAAAGCTGTCTTCTGATTTTATTAAGAAAGCTTTGATTAATAATAATATTAAAGAAAAAGATCTCGATACATTCAAGGAATTGACTAACACAGCTCTATTTAAAGGTGGAGCAACTTATGCAGATGCTATCACATTTGGAGCGGAAGAACCTCATCCTTTATTGGTTTCTGAATTTGCAAAAGCTAAAGGAAAAAAGATTGTCAACTTCAAAGGGTTCACTACAGATTTATCAGAATACATGGAATTATATAACGGTCTAGCTACATAATTTTTAATTATCAGTATCTAGTTGAAATAAATGCAAAGAATAAATGAAAAGACTTCTGTATCATCTAAGAATTCAATCTCGTTAAACATTCTAGTCATTTTAAATCAGTACTATTTTTATTGAATTAGTTATTTTTTTATTAAACCCGATTATTTATTCCTATAAAATTTACAGACTATTATATTTGCCACTTATTTTTTAAATAATAACAAAAAAGTATAAAAAATGCCTTACTTATTTACTTCAGAGAGTGTTTCAGAAGGACATCCAGACAAAGTAGCTGACCAGATTTCTGATGCGTTGATTGATAATTTTTTAGCTTTTGATCCTGAATCAAAAGTTGCTTGTGAAACTTTAGTTACAACAGGTCAGGTGATGCTTGCCGGAGAAGTAAAGAGTAATTCTTACTTAGACGTTCAAGAAATCGCTAGAGGGGTAATCCGTAAGATTGGATATACTAAGAGCGAATACATGTTTGAGGCGAATAGTTGTGGTATTTTATCCGCTATTCACGAACAAAGTGCAGATATTAATCAAGGGGTTGATAGAAGTAATAAGGAAGAACAAGGTGCAGGTGATCAGGGAATGATGTTTGGTTATGCAACCAACGAAACCGAAGATTATATGCCTTTAGCCCTTGACTTAGCACATAAGATTCTAATTGAATTAGCGGCTCTTCGCAGAGAAAACAATGAAATCAAATATTTGCGTCCTGATGCAAAGAGTCAGGTAACTCTTGAATACGATGACAATAACAAGCCTGTAAGAATTGATGCAATTGTTGTTTCTACGCAGCATGATGATTTTGATACAGAAGCTGACATGTTGGCTAAAATCAAGAAAGACATTGTTGAAATATTGATTCCTCGTGTAAAAGCCAAATATGGCAAATACGCTTCTTTATTTAATGACAACATACAATACCACATCAATCCAACAGGAAAGTTTGTGATTGGAGGCCCTCATGGAGATACAGGATTGACTGGTCGTAAGATAATCGTAGATACTTATGGCGGAAAGGGTGCTCATGGTGGTGGCGCATTTAGTGGTAAAGATCCAAGTAAAGTGGATAGAAGTGCTGCTTATGCAACAAGACATATTGCTAAAAATTTGGTTGCTGCAGGTGTTGCCGAAGAAATTCTGGTTCAGGTTTCTTATGCTATTGGCGTTGCAAAACCAATGGGTATTTATGTAAATACTTATGGAACAGGAAAAGTAGGAAAAACAGATGGAGAGATTGCCAAGATAGTAGAAAGTGTATTTGATATGCGTCCTTACTTTATTGAGCAACGCTTAAAGCTTCGTAATCCTATCTATAGCGAAACTGCAGCTTATGGTCACATGGGACGTAAAAACGAAATTGTAACTAAAGAATTTAAAGGTCCAGATGGAAAGAAAATCACAAGAGAAGTAGAATTATTTACTTGGGAAAAACTAGATTTTGTTCCAGCTGTGAAGAAAGCTTTTGGTTTATAATGAATACATGTTTATAAAAAAAGAGGCTGTCCAAAATAATTATTTATTGGACAGTCTCTTTTTATTTTGGGGATTATTACACTAATAACAAGTCATCTCACTTAATTTCTCTACATCAACAATAAAAATTCTTCCAGCCCTTATTTCAATAAAGCCTTCCAATTTAAAATCACTGAGTGTTCGAATCAACGATTCGGTTGCAGTGCCCACATATCTAGCAATGTCATCTCTTGAAATCTCAAGTGTCTGACCACTTTTCTCATTATTAAATTTATGATGTATATCTAGTAGTGCCTTTGCTACTCGCTTTCTTAATGAATTATAGGCAAGATTTAGCAATCGTGATTCCTTATCTTGCATATCTGCAGTAATCAATTTAATAAACTTGGAGGCTATCCCAATATCATTATAGACAAGTTGTACAAACTCTTCCCTTGGAATAATCGCAACTTCCGAGTCTTTCAATGCAAGTGTTGAATCTTCATAATTTGTTTCTTCAAGTATCGGAATGTAGCCTATAAAGTCGCCAGGTCCATAAAAATTAGTGATGTATTCCTTACCATCCTCATTCGTTTGATACCCTTTTAGTTGTCCACTCTTTAAAAAATAAAGATACTTTGGTCGCTTACCTTGCGTATAAAGAAGTTGCTTTTTAAATACTAAGTGTGTATCATAACTATCCAAATCCATTTTCAAAAGACCCGAATTATGCAATTGCTTCATCAACTCATTTACTCCTTTATTATCGCCCTCATACTTTCTTTGAAGAATCTCATGTTTCTTCAACCTCGTCTCAATAGCACTTAATAATTCATAGTCATCAAATGGTTTCGAAATATAATCATCGGCTCCCATATCCATTCCCTTTCTGAAATCGCTTCTTTCTGCCTTCGCTGTCAAAAAAACAAAGGGGACATGTTGAGTGTCAACATTCTTTTTTAATAAATGTAATACACCATAACCATCAAGCTCGGGCATCATTATATCACAAATAATAAGATCCGGCTTTTCAGCAATTGCCACTTCTACTCCCTTTCTTCCGTCAGGGGCCAACATCGTTATGTAACCATCTAACGAAAGTATCTCTGCAATGTTTTCTCTGATGTCTTTGTGATCATCAATTATAAGAATTTTATATGCCATAATTATAAAGTTGAAATAAAGATAAGGATGTGATTCTATTTTTTGTTTTTGAATTGAAAAAAAAGTACATCCTCACTTTCAAATACCTCTTTTTATTAGAAATAATGAATATGCAATATTAATGCTGATTCGAAATAGATTTACTGATAATTATCAACATTTTAAATAACTGTAGTTAATTAATATTAAATAATTTTGTCGGTATTTTGGAGCCTCAATAAAACAACATGGCAACAACAGCAATTAATACAAAGCAATGCGCACATTGTGGTGAAGAATGTAGATCTGTTCAACTATCTTTTCAAGATAAAAACTTCTGTTGTCAGGGGTGTAAAATGGTTTACCAAATTATAAATGAAACAGGACTTTGCGATTACTATCAATTGAACGACAACCCTGGAATCAGCCAAAAAGTGGTGGCAAGAAAAGATAAGTTTGCGTTTCTTGAAGATAAATCTATTCAACAGCAATTAGTAACTTTCAGTGACGAGAATCAAACGCATATCAATTTCTATTTGCCCCAAATGCATTGCAGTTCTTGTTTGTATGTACTTGAAAATTTACATAAAATAAATAAGCACATCATTTCGTCTTCTGTCAATTTTACTGCACGAGAAGTAAGTGTCATCTTTAATAAGGGGGTAACTTTGAGAGAAGTCGCCGAACTGCTCACGTCTATTGGCTATGAACCCTATATCAGCCTGAATAACCTCCAAGTAAAAAAGCCAAAGGTCAATAAGCGCATGATTTATCAGTTAGGGGTGGCAGGATTTTGCTTTGGAAATGTGATGTTGCTAAGTTTTCCCGAATACCTTGGACTTGATAGCGTTGATTTTACCCTGCAATCAGCTTTTAGAACTTTGAGTGTATTATTGGCATTACCTGTTTTCTTCTTTAGTTCACAACCATTCTACATCTCCGCATGGAAAGGACTGGCAAACAAGTTCTTAAATATTGATGCCCCAATCGCCTTAGCTATCATTGTTACATTTGTGAGAAGTTTGTATGAAGTGGTTTCGGGTCATGGTTCGGGATATTTCGATTCAATGACCGGCATTGTATTTTTCATGTTAGTTGGTCGAGTTTTGCAGGATAAAACCTATCAACAACTTTCTTTTGAAAGAGATTACACCTCGTATTTTCCAATAGCAATTAGTGTAATAAAGGATGACGTAGAAATTCCTACTCCTTTGCCCAAAATAAAATTGAGTGATACCCTATTAATCCATAACGAAGAATTAATACCTGCCGATGGTCTGCTTACGAAAGGGAAGGCCTTGATAGATTATAGTTTTGTAACAGGAGAGTCGATTCCCGTTTTGAAGGAAATGGGAGAGATTGTATATGCAGGGGGCAAACAAATGGGCGGTAATATTGAGATTTTGGTGATGAAAGAAGTCTCTCAAAGTTATTTAACAAGTCTTTGGACAAAGTCCGAAATTGTGATTGACAAAGAAGAAGTGGCCCCTTCTTTTGTTCATTTATTAAGTCGTTATTTTACTTACATCGTATTTGCCATCGCTATCACTACTGCTACCTATTGGTGGTTTCATGATGTCACAAAAATTTGGCCTTCAGTAACTGCGATTCTCATTATTGCTTGTCCATGTGCATTATTGTTGTCGAGTACTTTTACTAATGGGAATGTGTTAAGTATATTGAGTAATAATCATTTTTATTTAAGGAATGCACAGGTAATTGAAGCTATTGCAAAAGTAAATCATATTGTTTTTGATAAAACAGGTACACTGACTACCACTCAAGAACAGGATGTATCCTATCAAGGAACAGAATTAACCGAACATCAACTGAATTGTATCGGACAGTTAGCTTCACAATCGAATCACCCACTGAATAAAATGTTAGTTAAACACCTGAATATCAAAATTCCAAGTAATCAAACTCAAGGATTCAAAGAACATACAGGAAAAGGAATTGAAGGGTACATTGGAGAAGAATTTTATTCTATTGGATCATATAGTTTCATTTCTGGAGCAGCTCAAAATGATCTTACAGAAACAAATGTTTATGTTTCAACGGAAGGAAAGATTTTAGGCAAATTCATTTTTCACAATCATTACCGCAAGGATATTTCTACCCTTATCAAAGAATTGCAGCCTTATTATAATCTTTCTGTCATTTCGGGCGATAATGCAGGTGAAGAAGAAAATTTGAGAGAATTGGTGGGTGAAAAAGCTACTTTATTATTCCATCAGCAACCAGAAGACAAGTTGAAGTACATTGAAAAGTTGCAACAATCTGGAAAAAGAGTCTTGATGATTGGCGATGGATTGAACGATGCAGGCGCCTTGCGAATGAGTAATGCGGGGATTGCAGTGGCAGAAGATTGTAATAATTTTACCCCTGCAAGTGATGCAATTATCGAAGCAAAGCAATTGCCAAACTTAAAAAAACTAATTACAATGTGCAAAGCTAATAAGCGTATTGTGATAGCGAGTTTTGTATTATCAATCATCTACAACTTGATAGGGATATTCTTTTCTGTACAAGGAATTTTATCTCCATTGATTGCCGCCATATTAATGCCTTCAAGTTCTTTAACTATTCTACTAATCACTTTTGGAAGTAGCAACCTTGTTGCGAAATGGTTAGGATTAAGTGGCAGGTAATTTATTTATTTATTTGTCAAAGAGTATGGATAATAGAGCTGAGTTGCAACAAAAAACAAAAAGAAATATTCATTTTGGCATAAGAAAAGTGTAGGTTTTTAAAATTTACATTTTTCATTTTCAAGTTGAGATACATTAATAGAGCAAACAAATCATATCAATTAGTAATAACAGAAAAATTCATTGTTACAAAAAAATGAGAGATTATAAATAAAACTTCACTTTATTAAATTGAGTCAATAATTATTAATTACCCTAGTCTTCTAATTTTTTCAATAATACCTGTAGTGGAAAATCCTTGAACAATTGGATTAATAACTACTCTTCCACCGTTCTCAATCACTTCGTTTGAACCTACAATTTGCTCTATTGTATAATCCCCTCCTTTTACAAGAACATCTGGAAGCAAAGTAGTAATAAGATTCAAAGGGGTGTCTTCCTCAAATATCACCACAGCATCAACAATAGCCAAACTAGCCAATATCAACGCCCTTCCTTGTTGATTATTTACTGGCCGCTCCTCACCTTTCAATCTTTTGGTACTAGCATCACTATTTACACCCACTATTAGAAAATCTGCTTCCTTAGCAGCCTGTGAGAGTGAAAAAATATGCCCCTCATGAATAATATCGAAACACCCATTTGTAAATGAAATGGATTTGCCTTTTAATCTCCAACCTGTCACCACTGCTTTTAAAGCAGACAATGTAAATATCTTTTCTTCTATTGCTTTAATTTGTTTCATCAGAAATACTGCTTTTATTATACATGGGCAACAATCCTACTGATATGAAGCCAATTATTACAACAATTAAAAACTGAGCAAACCATTGCAAAGTTCCATTTGCCAAACCTATCTCATAAGGGATATCATTCTTTTCAAGCACTTTTGCCAAAAAAATTGCATACGCACCAATTCCTCCCGGAGTAATAATCATACCAATACTAGCAAAAGCCAAGGCAGACAATGCCGCTCCAAAACCTAAATGTGCTGTACTTGTAGTTGCATACAAGCCCACCCATGTACCAGCAATATAAAGGACCCAAATTCCAATTGTACAAAATAAGAATAGCCCTTTTTGTTGTAGGTTCCTTATCGAAGACAGCCCTTCCAATATTCCTTTAAGAATTTTTTGAAATGCAATAACTATCTTCAAATGAGAAAATACCTTAAACCAAATTTTTATACTAAAAATAATTGCAATAATGATCGCAATCGTTATGCCGACCTTAGTCCAAATGAAATTCCCATGCTTATTAGTAAAAAAGTTGGAGATAATTTCTTTACCAAATTCCCCTATTAGCTCATATTGAATGATAAAGGCAAACAGAAAAACTAATGCCAAACACACTACATCTACAGCTCTTTCTATCACGATAGTACCTACCAATTTTTCAGCAGGAACGTTCTCATATTTGGAGAGTATTGTACATTTTAAAACTTCTCCTAATCGAGGCACTGCAAGATTTGCGAGATAACCAATCATAACTGCAAAAAATGTATTCACTAAACGAGGTTGATATCCCATTGGCTTCATCAATGTATTCCATCTAATAGCCCTAAGAATATGGCTAGTGGAAAGAATAAAGAATACAGGTATGAGTAGCCAAAAATTTGCCGTAACTAAAGCTGTTTTAAATTCAGCCCATTTATTATCAGGTATTTTATGGAGACTCCACCAAACTAAGAAAACACCAATTCCTAGGAAAAGGAAATATTTTAAAATGTCTGTCGTTTTCTTATTCATAATTTTGTTTGAATTTATAATACAGCAAGTCCTTTTTAGAGAATCAATTCATTTTTTAAGAGAATATAATTGCAAACTTTTACAATTTCTATTGTTTCCAAATTATTCAAAACACAACAAATAGCATTAATTACGTTTTGTTCCTATTCCTCAACTTTTCTTTTTTACACCTTTTCCACCTGCCCTTCTACTCTGTTATGAGTCTTGAGATAAATAGAATAAATCCAATTCGTTATCAAATTATCAACCATAAGAAAAATAAATTCGAGTATTCGAACCAAAAAAGTAAGCAAAAGTAAGGATAGAATGTATTTTTAAAATCCTTTCTTTAAAAACGTTTTACATTAGAAGAAAATGATAACAATAAAACTAGTAT
>CANCKV010000090.1 GCA_947378615.1 Chitinophagaceae bacterium
CTGACCCTGATGTATTGGCAGAATATATCATTGAAAACTTGGAAGCAGGTTTTGCAAGTTTTAGAGAAATTATGGTGGGGTTGGGGAAGTAATGAATAGACAAGCAAATTGTAATACACCCATAGTCATGACTCTGTAATGAGCTTTCCGTTGCTTTTTATTAAATGTTTATCAGCTACTGACAAATTGGAACTTAGTAACTGTAAGCACATAACAGAGTCATGAGTTAAACCTCGACATTCAAGCATGACTTAGAACGTTAGCGGAATATTGTATATTTTTTAATGTCAACCTTTGTAAAGCATGCTAATTCTAAACAACCTCCTTGTATTAATTTTTATCTTGATGATGGCTTTCTGAAATTTAAAAGTAATCTCCATTATTACAATGGTATATTTGAGGAAATTATTCAATCATGACATCACTACAAAGTCTTCCACTTTTCGATATAGTGAAAAGGAATTTCAAGACTGAAGCCGATTCTCGCCTTTTTGTGACAGAAATTGATGCAATGAAATCTTCTAGTTTTAAGGATGAGGCCACGGAACTTTCCACTAAAAAGGATTTAGATCTTGTAAATACTGAACTTTTAAAAGATATTGCCTTAATCAATAAGGAAACTGTACAATTGAAAGTTGAGTTGACAAAGGAAATAGCTCTCGTAAGTTCAAATCTGACAAAAGAAATTGCACTTGTTAGTTCTGATTTGATAAAGCAAATTGATGCAAGCAAAATAGAGCTCATCAAATGGACGTTCAGTTTTTGGGTTACTTTATTATTATTTCTTGTCGGCTCTTTTTTCCTTAGAAAGTAGCTGTCTACTTCATTTTCTTTTGATTTTTATAAGTTCTGTACTAAGTTGAAATATTGTTTGTTCCTAGTCTGATTTTCCTTTATTACTCACTTCTTTCAACATCTTGAACGTAATACCCGATAGCAATACAATCACTAAGATGATTGCAGGCCAAAGTATCCATTTGTACTTATTTGTAACTACTGTAGGCTGCTGATTATTTGCACTTATTTTGTTGATAGTACCGATAGAAATGTCTGAAATAAGATGGTTGATGCTGTCTTTAAATGAGGTGATATCGTAGATTGGAGAGGTAAGGGTACTATCGCCAAAAAAGAGTTTGTATTTCTTTGTCGAGTCGAGGTAAGCCACTAAATAGCGATCATATTGGTCAAAATTTATTTGATCTATTTTCAATGAGCTATTGTCTTCATTGTCTATTACCATGCATAATTCCTTTTCTTTACAGGCGAGGTTGATTCGTGGATATTCTCCATTAAAAGTACTAATGACTGTGTCGCAGAGCGGGAATTCATTCAATAATTTGTATATCGACAAGTGTCTTTTGAAATAATTCGACCCCGATACTTGGAGTGTCATTCTTTCTATCGGATAGGCTTCATCAAGAGTGATATTGATATAGCTTTTCTTGTTCGTACTATCTTTTTGAGTCAGATGATGCGGAATTGGAGAGTAAGAATATTGAGGTGCAATTGTCTTGTTTGAATAAATACTTGCTTTTACTATATCAATAGGTAATAAATCCTTGCCAATTAAAGTAATTTGATAGTATTTGTAATGAGAAGAAGGGAAATATAGCGACCAATTATCTTGGTCAAACCGGGTATGTTCGGGATTATAATTCTCTAAAATACTATACCAATTTATATTGTCATCACTTACACTCAATGTGAAATACCTTTTTACCAATGTACCTTTTAGGGTTAAGACAATGCGGTCGATATTTCTAGTCGAGTTGTTTTTCATCGTCAAATGCCATTGTTTGTCACCTTCTTTTTTCATGTAGATGATAGGCAATTCAATCATCGGCGTAGAATAAAATGCGCCATTTTCTGTTTGTAAAATATAGGCTGCTATGTTTCCTTCGTTATCAAAGATTCTTAAATCGCCGAAACCGCTTTGGCATTTTGCAAGTACCGATGCAGGAAGTGGTATTCGATAAAACGGATCAGAAGGATATTGTGGGGAGAGTTAGTATTTTTGAGCGATAGAATAAGGAATGGAAATAGGAATTGTCAGTCATTTTTTGCCAACGGGTTTATTGGAACATTTTAGTATTACCAATGTGTCAGAACTTTGTAACGTAAAGGAGAGGAAGCATTTTATAGAGATTAGTCTTGAAGAGAATAACAAGATATTGAAGGATGTGGATTCTACATTATATGAATCAAAAGGATTTACTGAGATTACTATACAGGACTTTCCTTTAAGAGGTAAAGCGGTATTTCTAAAAATAAAACGTCGGAGGTGGCGTCTAAAAGATAATCACCGAGTTGTCATTCGTAATGACTTTTCATTTGTAGCCGAAGGTTCTGGATTTACCCGGGAACTATCGGATTTTTTAAAAGGTAGAGGTTGATACAAGGATTGATACGATAACGAACATTAGCAGTTTCTATGCAGTGGGTTCAGATAAGTTGAATCGTCATTATAAGAAAAACAGCAGCGGATTCAAGGATTGGATACAGAAGGAACATGCGGAGAAGTATCTGCTTTTTGAAGAGAATATGGGACCTAATCTTAGTATTGATGAAGTGTCATTGTCAAAAGGTGAACTATATACATTTCTTACGAACAAGTCAGGAAGAGGTAGGAGTGGTACACTTGTGGCTTGCATAAAGGGAACATTATCAAAGGATATTATTGAGGTATTGGAAAAAATCAGTGTTGAAAAGCGTTTAAAAGTAAAGGAAGTGACACTTGACATGGCAAAGAATATGGAAGCAGCCATGAAAAAAGTATTTACTGAGGCGAAACTTGTTACAGACAGATTCCATGTTGTAAGGCTTGCAATGGAGGCGTTGCAACACATCAGGGTAAACATCAAATGGAAGGAAATGGACAAGGAGAATGCCGCTGTAAAACAGGCAAAAGAAAAGAATGTAAAATATGAACCAGAAGAATTGGAAAACGGGGATACTCCCAAACAATTACTAGCAAGATGTAGATATGCGTTAGCAAAAAAAGAATCTGAATGGACGGAAAACCAAAAAGAAAGGACAGGTATTCTATTCAAAAAATATCCTGAACTAAAAACAGCCTATAACCTTACAATGAATTTTAGAAACATTTATGAAGACAGAATCATCTCAAATGCAAGAGTTAGATTTACAGATTGGTGCAATGGTGTAATGGAAAAGGAAATCAAAGAATTCTATACTGTTGCAAATACTGTAAAATACAATCTTGATAACATTCTGAACTTCTTTATAAATAGGAATACAAACGCAAATGCAGAATCGTTCAACTCTAAAATAAAGCTTTTCAGGGCTAATCTAAGAGGAGTTACTGACACTAAATTCTTTCTGTTTAGATTGGCTAAGCTTTTTGCATAATCCCCATTAAATAAAAGTGAGGCGATAAAACCCACTACGTTTAATACTATCTAAGGAGGCATTGAATCTGAAATGTTGCTGTGCAGTACTTATTTGATTGGTTGAAAGTAACGTGAATAGCAAAACACAATATCGTTGCTTATTCAAGCCTGAAAACAATGCTTTTAAGTATGCTGCCCAAACAATACAACTGAAAGAAAAAACGAATGCTTCTTTATTTCTTTTCATCTTCAATGATTATTTTTTTAAGTCTTTGATACATGAAAGAAACGACGAGTAGTAATACCCCTAGACAGAAGAAAGCGGCAATCTTTCCTGCTATAGGGATATTGCTTAAATCGAAGATAAATAGTTTCAGAAGCGTTACTAGGAATAGGGAAAGGGAGATGATTCGCAACTTTTTATATTTATAATTCATACCAAACCACATAAATGCGAAAGAACAGATGCCCCATAGAATGGGTAGAATCGTCTTGATATATACATCGCTAATCGCTTCAATGGTATTTGTTTTTGAATAGAAGAGTAAGTTAACCAACAAATTTATTTCTACACTAAAGTAGCACACAATGAGTCCACAGATAATCCAGGTAAATGTATTTTGATTAACCTCAGAAATAGTATCATTACAGCGAAGCAAATTAATTAATCTGTACAAGAATATTCCTATGATTATAGCTGTTACCCAATGAATGGAAAATTGTAGTAAATGTTTGTGTTCCTGTAATAGCGTTATTTGAGTTTGGCTCGTATTAAAGAGCGTAATTAGGTACAAAATAATGCTTGCTGACAATAAGTAGGGTTTGTTTTTATTCAGCGCTTCAGCCTCTTTTGATAATAAGTGACTACTTGTAATCAATAGAATAAATAAATTAATGTAGGCTATTGAGTAGAGTAGAGCAATCCCTTCGTTAGGATAATAGTGCTCAAACTGATATCGTATTTCCAAAAATCCTGTGAGAAACAATAGGATAATGCCAACAAGCAATACTTTTTGTTTGATTTGTAAGTATCCGAAGGATAAATTATCCTTTCCTACCAATTCCAATTTCGAGAAATTATATAAGAGTAAGGTTGCAATTGAACAATAAATACCTGCTATGAATCCTTTGTTGAAAAATATCGTTATAGCAATTTCTGTGTTATCATAGATGTTTTGCCAATCCATCCATAAACTCATCAGCATTGCACCCCAAATAATCATCGAAGTTCGTTGTACAATTGAAATATTCGATTTAAGGTATAACCAATAGAGTAACACCGTTTCGGATGCCCAAAACAAAGTAATATAATGCCCATGTAATTGAATTGGGGCAGTTAGCGAAATAAAGGTGAGTGTGATGCCAATTAGTAAATAGAGAATGTTTATATCTACTTTTTTGGACTTGAATAAACTATAAGTAACTATTAGATTGAATATGGCTAGTACAATACAGAATAAGCCCTTATAAATTGTGGCATCCATTTTATCCAATAGAAGGAGGCCGATGCCAAAATAAATGCCCGTATTGACTAATATTATTCCAAAGTCGGATGCGATAAACTTTTTGTTTTCTTTGATATTGTGTAATAGGTTGATGGCAAAGAACTGCAGATAGAAGATACTTGCAAACAAGAACCCTCCTTTATAAATACTAGTCGTTTTAGCTTCGGAAGATAAGAATAGCCAACTATGATAAAGAATTGTCGTAAAGATAAAGGCTAATAAATTTAGTAAACGCCAACCCTTTTTAAATGCAATTGCGAGTAGGGCTGAATTTAAAATGAGTAAATAAATGAATAGTGTTTGATAATTTCCACTACCATTACTCGCCATAAAGGGCGATGCAAAGCCGCCTACTAAAGCGATAATAGCAACTTCTTCTCTGTCATATAACAAGGAAAGTAGCACAGCAAAAGCAGTAATAAGCACTAATATGATAAAGGCTGCCGTTTGATTGAATAAATGAAATTCTTGATAGGCAAGTGTAATGGTGAAATAGAAAACAGCAAGTCCGCCTCCAATCAATACCGAACTAAACGCCTTGTAGGTTTGCTGTAAACGGTGTGCGGCAACAATCAAGATGGCACCACATAATAAACCGATTCCTACACGACCAATCGCACCAATCCAATTGTTGTCGATGGCAAATTTTACAAAATAAGCGATTGCTAATACTAATATGGCAATGCCTACCTTACTGATTAGATTTTCTCCAATAAACTTCTCCAAATCGGGATTTCTGTCAAAGAATCCAAGCTTTTCTTCAGGAGGGAAGAAGGCTTTTGTTGTTCGAACAGGTTCCGTAATGATAGGTTGTTGAATGGCTGCAACGGAAGGGATTTCTTCGATTTGTTCTTCTGTAGAAACCGTTTCAGGTTGTAAAGCTGTTTCGAAAGCTAGTATTGGATCTGCATTTTCAGTTTCTTCAACTACCTTAAATCCAGACTCCCAATAGTCAGCCTCTGCCTTTTTAATCGGTTCAACTATTATGGGCTCAGGTATTTGAACAGGAACTTGTTCAGTTGTAACTACAGGGGAGGGGGCTGTTACTTTTTCAAGCTGTCGTTTGAGTTGGTGTATGTTCAGTTCTAAAGCGGTTATCCTTTTGAATAACTCATTTTTGGATGAAATAATAATAATGATGATAACAATCAATAAGATAATAACAATAGATTCCATTTTGACGTAATTAGGGTTAACAAATATGGGGACAATAATTGGGTTACAATTAGTACAAAGATGGGGAAATTGTTTATACAGAAATCACGTAGGATTTATTAGTGGTAGGTTTAAATTGTGAGTTGTCGCAAATTTTGTAAGAAAGGGGTTAGTGTCCTACATCCAATTTTTCTGTACCAAAGGCATCACATTGGTAATATGTAAAGCAATTCTAGCCAATGATATTTCAATTCAATACTTACAACTTATTACTTAATACCTCCTTTTTAATATTTACCCAAATAATTTCTTATAAATCGTTTTCTCATCCACCGAAATCATATTGCCGGGTAATATAGATTCAATGGTAATTTTTTCTATTCTATGTCTTATTAATCGTAAAGTAGGAAATCCTACAGAGGCCGTCATCTTTCTTACCTGACGATTCTTTCCTTCTGTAATTATCAGCTTTATCCATGTTGCAGGTATCTCTTTTCTGAATCTGATAGGCGGAGTTCTATCTGCTACAATTGGAGAATTTACAAATGGAGATGCCTTGCAGGGTTTTGTATGATAAGTTTTTCCCTCAATTACAATATTCACCCCATTTTGTAGTTCTTCAATTGCTTTTTTAGTAATGTCTCCATCTACCTGAACCCAATACTCACGTTCATGTTCAAAAGAGGGATTCAATAACCGATGATTGAGTCGTTTATCATTGGTTAAAATCAATAATCCTTCACTGTCATAATCAAGTCTTCCGACGGGATAAACATCTTTTGGCACATCAAAATAATCGGCTAAAGTCTGCTTGCCATCCACTGCAGAAAACTGTGAAAGAACCAAATAAGGTTTATAGATGATGAAATAATGCATACGAAAAAAGTAATTGTAGGAAATAAAACTCCCTAATTAAAAAGCAATCTAATCAAGTTAGGGATATTTCTTTTGGAGCAATCCTTTCTTTGAATATTCAATTATGCCTCATCAAATCAATGTCATTATAGAAGTGATGAAGAAATATTGAAAATAAAAAAATAAAAAAAGGTTTGTCTTCAGTTGAAATCAAAATTTAATGCCTTTTCTTATTGAAATATTTTTTTGCAATGTTAGGCAGCAATATTGATTTAAAAAGCATCAATGAGGATTATTGGGTAAAATCCGTGGGTTTTATCTTTAATTTTAGGTCATTCGTTAATAAATGATGATGGGAAGCGATGGTTAGGAACCCTTTTTTTGAACAGTTTTATGCAGAAAATTGAAAACGTTTTAGTAAAAAAATGTTGTACAATACTTTTTATATTAAAATACTACATATTTTGCACAATTATTTTTTACACCTTGCGTATTAATAAACAGAATAAATAAATTTTAAACTTTTTTTTCACAACACAATTTTTCAAAATGAATAATTTTTATTTCAAAAGATGGTTACTAATTGTATCTGTTTTTATGGTTACTTTTTGTGTTTCTAATACCCTGAATGCACAAACACTTATTTCAGGGATTAAGGCGGCTACCCCTTTCCTAACTACAGGAACGAATGTAACTGCAGCACTTACAAAAGGAAAGGGTATTTTGCAAGCACCTACTGCACCGAGAGGTACAATCACTTTTGGTTCATTGGCACCTCGTGGTTTTGCTGCAGATGGTGTTACTGCAACAATTGATACGGCAAATAGCAAAGGTGAATACATACAGTACGCAATTAGTCCTGCTGCTGGTTTCGATTTGAATATTACAGGACTTTCACTAATGGGAAACGGTACCGTTTTAAATACAACAAATCACTATGCAGTTGCTATTGCATTGGGCGATTCAACTATTTTTAGTAAAGGTGGAGCAACATTTCTCGATTCTGCTGGTAAGACAGGTAATTTAGTCTATACTACAGCAGGTTATCTTGCTTCAGGTGCAGATACCGTTGGACAAAAAATCACTGTTCTTAATGGATCTGTCGTTTATTTAAGAATCTATATATGGGGGGCTGCTGCAAGGACTAATGCATCACAATTTACCATAACAAGGTTTATTTTAAGTGGTACTGCTACTGCTTCAAAGGCAACATCTTCAATCACTAACGCATCAATTTGCTTTGGTGGTTCTTATCTTTTTAATAATTCACAATATACAACTTCTGGAACCTATACCTATCACACTTTAAATAGTGTAGGGGCGGACAGTGCGGCAATACTTAATTTAACAGTTGGAGCAGCGCCTACTACTAATTCAATTAGTCTTACAGGTTGTAAGTCTGTAATTTATAAAGGTTCAACTTATACTGCTTCAACCGTATTTGTTGATACCGTGAAAAATTTGGTTGGTTGTGATAGTCTTTATACAACAGTAACTATCACAATGGATTGTACTCCTTTATTTACTTCATTTACACCTAACCTAGCAGCTCTTGGCGATACCGTAGTATTGACTGGTAAAAATTTTACAGGAGCAACCTCTGTTACTTTTGGTGGTATCAAGGCATTAAGTTTTTCTGTTGTAAACGACACTACAATTAAAGCATTAGTGGATACAGGTGCTAGCGGAAGTGTAGCTATTATCACTCCAAATGGTACGGTTAGTCTTGCAGGATTTGTATTTAATTCTGCATCTATCATCACTGGTATTAAAGCTACCACTCCTTTTATCACCCCTGGAAAGAATGTAATTGCGGCAATTAGTCAAGGCGTAGGCATATTAAGGGCTCCTGCTGCACCACAAAAACAAATCACATTTGGAAGTCGTGCTGCAGGTGGATTCGCAGCTGACGGAGTAACTGCCACTTTTGATACAGCAAACAAAAAGGGCGAATATGTTCAGTTTGAAGTAAGTCCTGCAAATGGATATGATTTGAATATTTCTGGTATTACTTTAAGAGGTAATGGAACAATTGCAAATGCTACTAACTTTTATGCAGTTGCAATGGCAAATGGTGACACTTCTCTTTTTAATAACGGTGGCGCAACATTTCTTGATTCTGCTGGTGTTACTGGAAATATTTTGTATCGCACTAACAGCTATTTGGTTTCAGGGGCTGATACAATTGGACAAAATATTAAGGTTACTAATGGTAATACCCTTTATTTAAGAGTTTACTTGTGGAGGGCAGCTGTAAATACTAATAACTCAGTATTTACCATTACTAATTTTGCAATTAACGGTAAAATTGTTGCAGGTTCTCCTAAACCAACTTCTTCTACTACAACTGCATCTATATGTTACGGAGGCTCCTATTTATTCAATGATTCCCTCTATACTACTGCGGGTACTTAT
>CANCKV010000091.1 GCA_947378615.1 Chitinophagaceae bacterium
TTCAAACGAATCATTAAGAAATGAGATTATATATTTCGTTGCAAAAAATACCGTTGGCAATGCCACCACAAAAAACTTGAAATATCCTAACTAAGCTAATTATAAGTAATTTATTTGTTAGAAAATTAAAAATGAAAGAATAAGCGGCTTACTGCTTCGATGAACTGCCAATGACATCTTTTGAGTACTCATCGAAATTAAACCTGTCAGGCTGAGACCCTCGAAATCCGGATGAATTGTTTAAGTTGCTCGCACTTCGAAAACTGCTAATGACATTTTTTTTGAAACATGGGTAAATGCATTTAAAAGACGAAGAAATCAGCTATTTTGTTTTAATTTAGCTGTCATCCCGTTGGGATCTAACTAAAATTAAACAACTGTTTATTATGTTAGAGATCCCTTCGGGATGACATTCGAGAAACCTTTTTTTGTTGTAAATACTTTAACTTCAAAAAACTTGAGAAACTCTAATTACTGCCTCAGGAAGACAATTACCCTAATTTTCGAAGTGTAAACTAAAATGCATACACAGCCGCTAACACCAACTGTGTAGCCCCAAAACTTGCGTTACCACTTTTATCATGATACAAACTATTGGTATTACCCTTGTTTGTATTCTCTACCATAATCTCTTGTTTCAAACTTAACGGTCCTAACTTGACATTACTTGTAAGGGTAAAAATATTATAATACCCTGTGGTGTAAGAAGGAGAATAAGTCTTCTCGGTTCTTTCATTATATTCATAACGAGCACCTATTGAATATCCTTTACAAATTGATTTTTGTGCATAGAACACCAAACTCTTAAATGAAGTACCCGAAGTGCCTAAAGCACTATCCTTTGCACTAAAACTAGTGGCATCAAGCCCTAATTTAAGGGAAGAAATAGGACTATATTTTACTTGAAGATTGGTGTGTGTACCATTTACAGTTTGCCCTTCTCTCCAATAAGCAGCACTTATATCGAGATTGTCAATAGGATGAACAAAAAGTTGGGTACAAAAATCAGAAACCCAATATCCTGTAAGAGAAGCGATACCATCATCAGCCGCCTTTGCATCTACTGAATTATAAAGGCCTACTGTCCAATTAATCTTATCGGAGAAAGCATAGTTAACTTTAATTCCTCCTGCTCTTTGAAAAGAATTAGCAAACGTTAACTCATAAGATTTCGACATAGAATAATTGAAATTATCTACAGGGGTAATCCTTTCAAAACTTTGAAATTTATACATAGCACCTGCAGAAACAGCTAACTCTTTTGTGAACTGATGCGTTAAATAGAGATTCTGTATCTTGAAAGAATTCTGTGGATTATTGCTTTTATTATCTGTGCGAGCCCCAAAAGCTAGGTCGGAAAAGAAGGTCGTTTTGCCCACTCTCTTCTTTAACCTCAAATCGAGCATACTAAAATCTAGCTCATTCAATTTATTACCTAATGTATTGTTAGGATAATCAGGATTTGGATTCGTACCTGCACGTTTGTTTGTATCGCTCAATGCGAAATCATACTTATAATATAAATCTGCAGAACCAGAAATCTGCAAAGCAGTTGAGTCCTGATTCTGAGCCTTTGCCAAGCCTATACAACTTGAAAAGACCAATATAAATAACATTATTTTTTTCATATACAATTTGTTTTATTAATTAAAAAGAATTTTGACAACAACAGACATCTTAGAAAGAATACACTGCTGCTAAAACAAATTGTACAGACTTATTGGATTTCACACTAGTTTGTTGACCACCTACCGTAATTGGATTTTTCTCAATATAGGGAGAATAGACATTCCCATTATCGGTGAGGTCGTATTTCAGTTCTTGCTTAAAAGAAAGTGAACCCAATTTTTCAACACCTGTCAACGTAATAATATTATAACTTTCCTTTTTGAAACCCAAAATTGGAGCAGGAGTAACATAAGCAGCAAGGTTTGCAGAGGTATTCTCCTCTCTTTGTTCATGCTCGAATCTTGCACCGAGTGTAAAACCGTTATTAAAAGGCTTTTGAATATAAATGGCCTCACTCGTAAAATTGTTATAGCTATTAGCAATCTCCGTAGCTGTGTCACTACCTGTATAATTGTTAATATCAAGCCCTAAACGCAAACCGCTTGGCAGGGTGTATCGAGTTTGAAAGTTGAGGTGATTGCCTTTATTCTTTTGCCCTTCATGCCATATTGCAGCAGATAACTCCAAATCTTTTATAGGTGTTACGACTAATTGTGCAGAAATGTCGGATAATCCTTGCGCATTTGGGTTTACTATATAATCTGCAGGATTTGGTTGGGCAGCAGTCATATCAATAGAATTGAATAACCCTACTGACAGATTTATTTTATCAGAGAAAACATATTTTGCTTTAATACCTACACTTCTAGCAGGTACTTTCCGTTGTTCGATATAGGCATTCGACATAAAATAATTGAAGTTATCTACGGCAGCCAACTTCTCGTAGGTTTCATAACGATACATTACCCCGGCAGAAATAGATAGTTCTTTTTTAGCCTGATAGGTAAAATATAGATTTTGAATATAATATGCAAAAACAGCATTATTGATTGCCTGATCATTCGCACGAGGTCCAAAAGCAAGGTCGGCAGTAATTGACGCTTTTTTAAATTGCTTATTAATTTTTAGATTCAACATGCCAAAATCAATGGCATTTTCTTTAGTTCCCATCGCATAATCAGTAGAATATGGTTTGGAATTGAAGGCACTTTCAGAGAAATCATACTTAAAATAAACATCTGCAGAACCGCTAATCTGCAAGGAGGAATCGTTGTTATTTTGTGCATTTACTCCAAATAAAGAGCAAGCAAAAACAGAAAGCAAGGTGAACGTCTTTTTCATACAATTTTTTTAATAATAAATTAGGCAATAAATAAAAAATGATTTCGCAGTATTTCTGCTTAAGACAAAGACAAAAATTATTGGGTTTACCCTTAGTGTAAATTGAAAATGAAATGGGGATTCAAATAAGTGTTTCGCTGAATTGACAACCTCACAAGGGGTTTAAGCACTTATGAGGTAGCAAATTAAGCAATATAAAAATATTTTTTACAACATATTTACTCACTTCTGCTACCAGAAACACTAGCTATTGTTTTTCTGTTTTGATTGCACAGTTTCAAAAAATCGGTTAATACCCATTTTACCCTCATTTTCGTAGTTACGTCAGTTTTAGACGAATGTTGAAATGCTTTTGACGAAGTTTAAAATGTTTTGGGCTTAATTTCAGATAGTCTGAAAATACTTATGAATGCTTCATATAGCCTACAATGGTTTATTCTTACTTAATTCTAAAGTAAGCTTAATTACAAGAGGGTGGACGATACGCCATAATAGTCTCTTCATACCTTCACATATAAAACATTTAATT
The DNA here is from genome assembly GCA_947378615.1 of Chitinophagaceae bacterium. Taxonomy (GTDB): domain Bacteria; phylum Bacteroidota; class Bacteroidia; order Chitinophagales; family Chitinophagaceae; genus Parasediminibacterium. The sequence goes on from CANCKV010000091.1 coordinate 3,380, forward strand.
ACGTTTGGAAACCATGTAATTCCATTTAGATACATATTAGTTGTGATTAACAAGGGGATAGTTACACTTGAGATGGTCATAACTACAAATAATAATGACTTAATTAAAAGCAAAGTAAACTAGCTTAGGAATGAACAAAACAAATCAACATTTAATCAAGTTTTAAATTCATTGTATAAAATAAAAAATAAAGTTATGTCTGATAATAAACCTGAAATATAAAGCACAGATGAAATGAATGCTTCAATTTAGGCAAGAGCTTCATTAGACTTCTTCGGAAATTGAAATTAGTCTCAAGTTGCTTCATAGTGTGAAATTAAGGGGTTGATGTTTCTAGTTATATAACTTTTAGGAAAGAGAAAAAGCTAAACACATAGGCTCATAGCCACATAGAAAGGACATAATTTTTTTATATTTTTTAGTAAAAAGAAGGTCACAGAGGAATCCTACTTCGTAGCATTAGAAACGACTTTCTGAAAAGAAGTTATATAGTAGTAATGTACGAGAATACTCGTTTCTTAATTATTCAAGGATGATTATTGCCTTTGGTTTGATATCTCGTACCTTACTATGATGATTTGATTGTAACTAATTCTTTGAAAATAAAATGGGATTCAATTTCCGATTCTTTCTTTTGTTGTGATGACCATTTATCGCCGAAATCCCTGGCAAAGAAAAAGGGAAGATGTATAAAACACCTTCCCTTTCATTACTCACGATTTGATTCTAAATATTATTGAACAATAACTGCTTGTTTCTTAGCTGAATTGTTGGTAGATAAATAATAAGTGCCTGCAGCTAAATGACCTACACTTAATGACAATTCATTTGTTCCTTCATTTACACTTGCAGCTGTGTTTACCACTCTCTTACCTGCTGCACTAATTAAAGTGAAGGTTACCTTATCTGATTTAGAAGCTAAATATTTAACTTTTAAATCTTGACCTGCACGTAATGGGTTAGGATAAACACTAATTACACTACTTTGAGTTGATTTGATAGAAACAGATTTAACATCTGAATAAGAAGCTGCCCCATTGTTATCAACGATTTTCAAGCGATAATAAACTGTACCACTTAATGCACTAGCATCTTCAGAGAAAGAATATACTTGTAAATTTAATGAATTGCCAACTGCTTTAACTGTTCCTGCAGAAACATAATTGACCCCATCAATACTTCTTTCTACAACAAAGTTGTTTGTATTAACTTCTGAAGCAGAAGCCCATTTCAAATTGACTTTGTTAGCAACTAATGCTGCATCAAAAGAAGACATTTTAACTGGTGTAGGTAAGGCAACAGTAATAGAAGCAGTTCCCTTGTAAGAATGATCCCCTCCTGAACCAGAACCATTTCCTGCAATACCAGCAAATTTAAAAGCAACAGTTCCCGCTGTAGCAGGCGCAGTCCAAGTAATATTTGTGTACGTAAAAGCTGTATCAGCTGTAAGTTTAGGAGCTGATTTATGATAAGCGTTCAATTTAGATGTTGTAATTCCTACAACAGTATTTGTTGTACTTAACACCCCTGATGCTACCGTCATTGCAAAACCCCAATCCACTGCAGTTGTCTTTGCATCGTTCAAATGAACGCTAAAAGTATAGGCTTGTCCTGCAATTACTGAGGTAGGCATTCCAACTAATGTAATTGAACCACCTGTTACAGCAGCCCCATGACATCCAGTACAACTTGTACTTGTTGCAACACTTGAGCCACTTGCATGTGATAGAGATTTAGGTGCTGTGATTGAAGACTGTAATACGGCTACCAATGTTATTGCCGTACAGATTACGAGTAAACTTTTTTTCATGACTCTTTCTTTTTGTTTAAATTTTACTTTTATTAAATGTTAATTGTGGACTAATTAAATAAGGTTTCAACACCAAAATTAAGCATTTCTAACATTTTTTCATGTTTCTACCACTAAGAACCTTCTCTCCACCTCTTTCTGCCTACCTTATTTGGTATTTACCGACTTTTATTCAATGATAACAGGAACTTTTTGTACCTCTGTTTCTCCCTTATTCGCAACTAGATAATAGATTCCTTTAGAACGCTGCCCGAATGAAAGAAAAATTTTATTTTTTCCAGAAATTACTTTTTCATTAGTAATTAATACTTGTTTCCCTAGACTATTTAATACCTTAATTGTCAATAATTCAGTTTTATCTGATAAATAATTCAGTTGTAAATCCTGTCCTGACTTCAAAGGATTAGGAAATATTCCCTGAATACCCAATTTAGCAGAAGAAAAATCTACGGATTTAACTTCGGATAAAGAGTAAGTACCATCCTTATCAACAGATTTTAGGCGATAATAATTTGTTGTATTCAGCGAAGCTGCATTATCGGTATAAGCATAGTTTTGATTGACAGCACTATTACCTACAGCAGCAACCTTATCAATTGAAACAAAATTCTTTCCATCTACACTCTTTTCTACACTAAAATAAGCAGTATTAATTTCTAAAGTAGTTGACCAATTCAAATTAACTACCCCATTTGATGCAGCTACTCCGAATGAAATCAACTTAACAGGTGTTACAATTGGATTGATTGTTTGTGGATATAAACGTTTCCATGCCCTGTTTTGAAAATGAGCCATCGTATCGCTAATTGCAGCTATATGATTCGGACAACCATGCGTTTCTCCTGCAATTTTCCAAAAATCATGATAAGCACCTGCTGCAGTTAAAGCATTATCTAAATCGATGCTTTCTTGAACCGGTACCGTTTGATCAGAAGAACCCTGTACAAGAAAAATAGGAATTTGAGTGGCTTTCAAATTAGAAAAGCTATACAATCTGTCGGCTGTCGGAGAAGAGCCCCAACAATCTGCCTCTGCAATTACGTTAGTCAGATTTACGACATATCCCCCATAGTTAGAACCCCCATCATAATTTACAAAATTGCAAGATAAGTGACCACCTGCAGACCCTCCTCCTACAAATAGAAAGTTTGGATTGTAGCCATATTTAGTGGCAGTAGCTGATGTTCTAATCCAATTCAAACAATTGTCCATATCCTTGACAGCTGCTAAGTTCTGAGGTAATGTATGCCCACTACCTTCATTGTAACTAGGTGCAAAAGCCACAAATCCACATGTAGCCATATACTTACAAAAAGCAACTACATAGGATTCAGTCTTCACTCCACTAGTCTGAAATCCTCCTCCATGCATAAACATGAAAATTGGGCGCTGTGTATTTACATCCCCTGTGGGAACATACACATCGACATTATGGTATTTACCATTATCAGCATTATAATATACCGTAGTCACAGTTGAACCTGTAATATTCTTTTTGGGCTTGATAAAGTCGTCAGGATTTGGAATCACATTCAATGAATAAGTAGCAGCAGCAGAACCTGCAGTATTAGTAGCAGTTACAGTCAATGGATAAGTTCCAACCACTACAGTTGCATCCCAACTAATTTGCCCTGTAGTACCATTGATTGTGACCCCTGCTGGAGGGCTTACCAATGAATAAGTAACCGTGGCACCACCATCATTAACAGTAGGAGCAACAGAGTTTTGTGGTTGTGTGAAATAAGCAATCCCTGCATTAGGACTATACGAAATGGTGGGGGCAGATTGAGCTAATAATAAATTAGGAATTGTCAACGCAATTATTGACAGAATAAATAAACTTGTAATCATTGGTTTCTTGGGTAAGAAACACATCAGTAATTGTAAACTTCTTCTCATTATGGGGGCTGTTTAATCTTTGTTATTAAATATTATTTAAAGAAATCGTTTGAATCATATTGCAAAAATCAGTTCTTAACAAACAATCGAATCATGTCAAACAATCGGCAAACAAATTCACGAATATAACCTATCAAGGAACATATACATCTAAGCTGTTTTTAATGACTTTCAACTTCAAAACACTCTTTTCCTTCAACTTATCTGAAAGCCTTACAACTTTAGCTAAATCTACGAGGTGCTTGTTAGTTATATTATTAGAACGATAAGCTATCACCATCGAATTAGACATATCACCTTTTCGCATCAGAATTATTTATTGTAAAGACAATATTTTTTTCATTTACCCTTAGTACATAAAAGTATTTTTTATTTTTTTCATTTTCACACAATTAAAACTGAAATCCTTTATAGATTTGTTGCTTTTACTAACATAAAACTCATGGAAAAGCTATTTGTTTGCCTGGTTAGCATCCTTATAAGTAGTGCCTTATTTTCACAACAAAGTGACTCTATCTATCATCTTCGTAGAATAGATTTAGGAAATATAAAGACTACAATCAGCCACGAAGAAATAGAAAGAAACTATGCGAAGTCCTTGAGTCAATTATTAAATGAACAGGCAGGATTTGTAGTAAACGGAGCCTACCAACCACTTGGTAGTTTTATAAACATTTATTCAGAAGGGGCACTCGGCGCCAAAATATTGATTTTAATTGACGGTCAACCTGTATGGGATCCATCAAGCATTTCAAATGCATATTTTGATTTGAATTTTATTTCCTTGGATGAAATTGAAGAAATCAACCTTTACAAACCTGGACAAGGTGCTAATTTGGGAGATGGCGCAATGATGGGTTCAATTGATATCATTACTCGAAAAGGATATTCCTCAAAATCCATTAATTTAAAAGTAAGAAAAGGGATAGGAAACTTAAATACATCAAATTCGGCACTTCAATTTTGGGGAACAAAGAACAAGTTTAACTATCAGGCAAGTTTCTCAACTGCGTCAACCGATGGATTCTCAATTGCACAAGATACAACTGGCACAGGTGGATTTGATATAGATGGATTTAGAAATAGCGTATTCAATTCTCGTATTGAATACACTCCTAATCACAATTTATTGCTCTATGGTTACTGTTTGTATAGCAAATACAAGGCATCGACGGATATAGAAGGATTTGTTGACGCCAAAGATTATTTTTATACCAATAAACTCGTAAATACTGGCATAGGTGGAGCCTATGCATTGAACAAGACACAAATCTTTTTCGACTACAAACTCAGTAATACGATTAGAGATTATCACTACGCATCTTACGATCAACAACATTGGGGAGGACTTGCAAATTTTGTCAAAATAGAAACAAGTACAGCGCTATCTAAACAATGCAGATTTTCTGCAGGGATAGATTATAGGGATAACCAAATGAAATATTTCACTTATGATACTCTCAATGGAGACACCTACAAACACTTTCCAACCTTTTATCAGTATGGGATATTTACGGGTATTGACTATCAAACAAAGGATAATAGTTTATCCTTCCATATAAAAGGAAGATTAAATAACCACAGTAGCGGTGGCATGGATAATGCCTATTCCATTTATGGGAATTACCGACTCAATAAACACTTCAACCTCTTTTCGAGTTTTGCAACAGGCTTCCTTACGCCAACAATTTTTGAGTTATCATACACAGACATTGGAAACAATCAACTTGCAGCTGAAAGGTCCTCTACTTTTGATTTTGGCATTGAATATAATACTGATAATATCCAAAATAGGTTGCATCTTTTGCATAATAATCTTAGTTCTATGGTCAATTTTGATTTTCAATCTGGCACTTTTGACAATTGTGACAAATTGAATGTGACAGGTGTGGAATATGAATTCAACACAAACCTATCAAAGCACCTACAAATAAAGGGCAATTATACCTATATGTCAGGAAATGAACAATCTCCAAGCAGACAAAATACCTGGGATATAGTTACCTACGATTACTTGGTAAGAAGACCAAAAAACATAGTAAATCTAAACATTACTTACCATGACAATAAGCAATATTCAATAACAATCAACGGGAAATATGTGAGTACTGCTTATGACGTAGGTGCAGCATCTGATGACATTATTATGAAAGAATATTTCCTATTGAATCTGAATGCATCG
>CANCKV010000092.1 GCA_947378615.1 Chitinophagaceae bacterium
TCCTTGAATTGGTCTAATAAGGTGATTAATTCGGGCATTCATACTTTGAACCCAAGCTATAGCCAAGTTTTCATCAATCATTGTCAAAATATACACGAAATTAAAGAGAGTATTTGGGAAGTGGAATTTTATGGTACTGGTATCGGTAATCCGTACCCACAATCAAGTAAATTAGGTAGTTACAATGGTATAGCATGTAACGATTTGAATATTGGCTATTCTTATGGTATGTTTAATGTTCCAGCAAAACTTTTTAATGCCTTTGCGGATAATACATCTTTGGTTTCCACAGATAAAAGAAGAGATTGGGCTATTGGTCCGTATAGTTTTTCTACTTCAAGTAGTGGGGTTACAACTAAACAAAACTATACAATTAGCTCTATTTACAATAGACCTATTGCTAAATGGCGTAGGGAATACGAAGTAAGTGCCAATAAAACCAAGAACATTACATCTATAAATTTCCCCATTTTGCGGTATGCTGATGTCTTACTTATGAAAGCTGAGGCAGAGAATGAACTGAAAATTGGGCCTACAATTGCAGATATTGATGCGGTCAACCAAGTTAGAAGACGTGGATATGGACTACCTATAAATACGCCAAATGCTATCACTGATTTGCCAACAGGTATCACCTATGGAAGTTTTCAACAAGCCGTTTATGATGAAAGATTTAGGGAGTTATGTTTTGAAGGATTGAGGAGAAATGATTTGATTAGGTGGGGGATGTATGTTTCTGTTATGAGAGATATGGCAAACTCCATTAACAATAGTGCACCCTCTAATTTCAAATACGCAGCCTTGGCAGGTAATAATATAATGGATAAACATGTGTTGTTCCCAATACCCATCAATGAAATCTCATTGAATTCAGGTATTAGAAGGCAGAATCCAGGATGGTAAATTTTATTAGTAAAATGTTTTAGACCTGACAGGTTTTTAAAACCTGTCAGGTCTAAAACGAGTCAAATTGTTATAAACAAGTTTATGCGTAGTAAAAATCGTTTTATGAAGAAAGAAATTTGCATAATATTATTTATTGTATTGGGGTTCGCCTGCAACAAGACAGAATTGAATACCTTGTCTTTTGATGTAAGTACCACTACATCAACCTATAAAGTAGGTGATACGGTAAATTTCAAAATATCTGGAAATGCAGATTACATTGTTTTTTATTCAGGAGAAAATGGGTCGCAATATCAATTTAAAGATAGAACATCTGCACTTGGAGTTCCATTATTGAGTTTTTTAACTTATCGCCAATATGGAAACCATGTAAACACATTACAATTAATGGTGTCTTCCGATTTTAAGGGCACTTATGATTCTACAAATATTCAAAATTCTACATGGAATGATATTACTTCCCGTGCTATCTTCTCAACAGGAAAGGATAGTACACCTTCTGGAATAATTAATTTATTGGATTTTGTTCATGGAGATACGCCTGTTTATGTAGGCTTCCGATTTTACGACCAAAAAGACAGTGTAAACTCTCAACGGACATGGTCAATCCGAAATCTATCACTTATCAATAAATTACAAGACAGCACCTCAACCAAGATTTTGGATATGTCATCAGGTTGGTTGGGCATTAATATGCAAAATGCTGCTTCAATATGGAGTATCTCCTCTTCATTATTCAAAATTAGTGGAGGCGACAAAAATGCTAATACAAACGAAGATTGGCTTATTTCTCAACCTGTCAAGCTTACAAGGGTATTGCCGGATGTGGGATTATCTATCAAAACATTAGTTGACCCAAGTTTGAAATCCTATAACTACATCTTTAAAAATCCAGGTAATTATATAGTAGTATTTGATGCAAAAAATGCCAATCAAAACAACAGTAGGGAAACCCAGAAAACATTAAATATATCTGTAACACAATAAATTTTATTATAACAATGGATACGACTTTCAAATTGACGCAGAGAAAAGAAAAGTTTTGTAAACTTTTATTCTTTTTTATTATGATGATAATGTTGGTGCATTCAAATGCACAACTTACGGAGGAATCATTTGCAAAAGCAAAAACACAGTGTAAAAATATGTTGACTAATGCAAAGAACCCTGCACAACCTCCAAGAACTACTAGGGCTGATGGGTCTTTAGAAAACAGTCCCAATATTTATGATTGGACAAGTGGTTTCTTTGCGGGTAATCTATGGTACACTTATGAAGCCACAAAGGATGAAACCTTGAAAAAAAGTGCCATCAAATTCACCGAAGCTTTGGATTCATTGCAATGGTTTACTGGTCACCACGATTTGGGTTTTATGCTATCTTCTAGTTTCGGAAATGGTTATAGACTAACCCACAATGAAAAGTATAAGGACGTTTTGGTGCAAGGTGCAAAATCGTTATGTACCCGCTTTAATCCTATTACCGGCACTATAAAAAGTTGGAATCAAAGGATGTCTTGGGATGGAAAAACAATGTGGCACTATCCCGTTATAATAGATAATATGATGAATCTGGAATTGTTATTCTTCGCATCCAAGGTTACAGGCGATACTTCCTTCAGGCATATTGCTATTACCCATGCCTTAACAACGATGAAAAACCATATCCGACCAGATTATAGTACCTATCATGTAGTCGATTATGATACCATTACGGGTAAAGTACTACATAGGGAAACCTGTCAGGGATATGCCAACAATTCTACATGGGCTAGGGGACAGGCATGGGGAATTTATGGTTTCACGATGGTGTATAAGGAAACAGGTGATAAAAGGTTTCTTGAAGTGGCACAACATCTTGCTGATTTTTATCTTAACAATCCAAGGTTGCCCAAAGATAAAGTTCCCTTTTGGGATTTCAATGTCAACGAAAAAGGATATACGCCACAATTCCATTATGTCGAATCAAAATATACAGTTATACCGCGAGATGTTTCTGCTGCTGCAATTGTTGCTTGTGCCCTATTGGATTTAAGTAAGATTAGTGGAAAGAAAGGAGATTCTTATAGAAAGAATGCCGTTGAAATTATACAGACGCTATCATCTCCTGAATATTCAGCGAATGTGGGTACGAATAACAACTTTATTTTAAAACATAGTACAGGTAGTTTACCACATAATATGGAGATTGATAAGCCACTAGTGTATGCTGATTATTATTATCTCGAAGCATTATTAAAATATAAACAATACAATCAAACTTTTTTATCTCTAAACAAAAAATAAAACGCTTAATTATGAAAAGTAAATTTTTATTAGTTCTCCTCGCCAGTTTAATTGGCTATTTATCGGGATTTTCCCAATCATTCACTTCTGGAAACTTTGTGTTATTAAGAGCAGGTAATTCTGGTAGCGCTTTTTTTAGTGGGAATCAAATTTTTTTGGATGAGTACGCTCTTTCCGGAACAAAAGCACAGACTATTACCATACCCACTACACTGAATGCAGGTGCAACATTGTCAGCCGTAACCGATGAAGGCCGACTTTCGTTATCTGGCAATGGGCAATGGTTGTCATTTGCGGGCTATAACCCAACTGGTGCTAGCCCTTTATACACTAGTCCCGCTACAACTACTGCCCGTAATGTGGGTATGGTTAAGTATGACGGAACAACTCAAACATTTACTACACCTAACGTTACAACCCCATCGGCAACATTTAGTGGGGTAGCCACTGTTCTTGGTAGCAAAACAGTAGGCTACACTGGTAGTACCGGAACCATAACCAATGGGCATTATATTTATGGTCCGAACATTCCTTTGGGGGCAACAGTTGGATCGACTACTGCAGCACCTTCTAGTCTTAGCGCTACATTAACTGGTACAACCAATCCAACAATAACAGTTTCTTCAACATCAACATTAGTTCCTGGAATGCTTGTTACCGCTACAGGTACTGGTACAGTTTCTGCCAATGCATATATTGCAAGTGTACCCAACAGTACTACTTTCACACTTACTGGTACTACTACTGCTGGTGCAGCCACCCTTTCTTTTTCTGGATATATTACACTTTCTAATGCTACTTCTGGAGTTACCAATGTCAATGCCTATTGGACAGGAGCCGCAAGCACTACAACGGTAACATTATCTTATGGCACTACTACTTCTTATGGATTAGCCGTTGGTATGGCAGTAACTGGTCTAAATGGAGGGGTTACTGGCGCTGTTATTTCAGCTGTATCTGCAAATAGTACCACATTTGTGGTGACATATACTGGTACAACAACTACTGTATCATCGGGTTCTCCAGTATCCTTGTCATTTCCAGTGGCCGCCTCACTAAATACTAGTAATTTGACTGCTTATACAACTTCTAGTAATACCCCCAATTATTCAGGTATTGTTGGCACATCTCCAAGGGCCGCATTTACCTCAGACGGAACTAATTTCCTTTTGGCAAGTGGGGAGAATGCCATACCATATTTTAACAATACTGGTACGTCAGGGGCGTTAACCAACCTTTCTACAACTAATGGTACTTCACAAATAAGGTATTTTTTCCCGTATAATGGACAGATTTATACTAGTAGTCAATTTAATGTTAAACTAGGGGCACTTGGTAGTAACGGTACATTTCCTACCGCTCCTGCCAATGCAACCACACCTACAGATCCTGTTACTTTGTCCTATGGATCGAATTCTGCTGCGCCCGCAAACCCTTCTCAATTTTATATCCTGAACCAAGGAGGTACTGATGTAATGTATGTGGGTGAACTAGGAAGCACTATTCAAATTACATCTACTAATATTGCTAAAACAACTGCCTCAGGCGCTACTTCTTTACAAGTAGCTTCAACTACTAATGTGGCTGTAGGGCAATATGTAACTGGTGTTGGAATTCCAACAGGAACTACCGTTACGGGTATTACTACTCCTGCAGTAAGTACTACTGGTACATTAACAACTGGAAGTAATCAGTCCATTACTATTGCTACTGGGCTAGGTATCGTTTCTGGTATGGCAGTAACTGTCACAAGTGCTGCTTCTACAGGCTCAGTAAGTACAACAACTACTGTAAATACATACAATAGCACAACTGGAGCTCTTGTATTTAGTGGATCTACCACTGCTGGTTCTGGTGCTGCAACGCTAAATTTTGCTGGAACAGTTACCATTTCAGCACCTACTACTGTTTCATTACCAGGTAGCCCAAGTACTGCAACTCCAGGCGCTGCCATAGTCTTTTCAGGTCAACAAACAACCGTCACATCGGTAACTAATTCCACTACATTTGTTTTGAATAGTGTAACAAATGTTGCTGTAGGACAAGTTGTTAAAGGAACTGGTGTTCCTGCAAATACATGGGTTACAAGCGTTAATACAGGTTCAAAAACAATTACTGTATCCCAAACCACAACAGTAAGTGCATCTGCACAATTAACTTTTGCTTATTATGGATTATTAAAGTATTATAATAGCGGCACAGTCTCTAGTCCTGTTTGGACTTTCTTAGGTGGCTATGATGTTGCAGGTGGTGCTACTGCTGCATATCAAGGGGTGATTGCTAAAGTGTCTGGAAGTAATGTATTGATATTTGTTACTAGAAAGGTAGGCGTGATAAACACTGTAGGCAGTGAATTAGTGAAAATAACAGATGCTTGTGGAGCAACAGGGGCTTTTAACTTAGCAAATATTTCAAACATTACAGAATCCATACTACAATCCTCTAATTCAAGTGGTTCTTGGCGTTCATTGGCTTGGGTGCCACAGTCTGGAGGTAATTATTATTATAATGGTACAGGGGCTGTAACCACCCTATCGAGTTGGGGTATGAATTCAGATGGTACTGGCCCAAATCCTTATAGCTTTACAACTACAGGTCAAACTTTTAACCTTAGGAATGCCGCTTCAATACCTGCATTAACTACCGCTTGGTCAGTTGGTACAAATACAATAGTTGTAGGAAATGGTACAAATGCTTGTTCCTTTACAATTCCATCAGGTTTCGCCGTTACGGGTACTGTTAATGTATCAAATAATGCAACACTAACCATAGCAAATGCTACAAATCCTACCATTGGTACTATAGCATCTGGTAGCACTGTTGTTTTTAGTGGAACTAATATTGCACAAACAGTTCCTGCTGCTACTTATTCAGCTCTTACCATTTCAAATACTACGAGTACGGCAACTACAGGTGGTGCAATAACAGTAAATGGTTTATTGACCATTAGCAGTAATGCTGCTTTCTCTGCAAGTTCAAATGCATTGAATTTGAATGGTAGTTTTAGCAATAATGGAACATTCACATCGACAGGTACCACCACATTGGGTGGAAATAGCGGTACAACACAAACTATCTCTGGTAGTGGTGCAATAGCCTTCTCTAATCTTACGGTTAATAATACTTCTGGTGGCATTACCCTGAGTGCACCTGTTTCTGTAAGTGGTACATTGACGCTCACAAGCGGGATTATAACAACAGATGCCACAAATATCCTTACAGTGTCTAATACTGCAGCCATCACAACAGGCGGAGCCAGTTCATTTATTAATGGACCAATGACCATTTCATTGCCAGCTAGTCTTGCAGGAGCTTCTTCAACTTATAATCTACCCATTGGTATAGGCAGTACCTATACTCCTTTAACCATGGTAAACCCAAGCACTGGGTCAAGTATTGCCACGGTAACTTCTCAGGCATTTGCTTCTGGGAGCCAATTGGCTGCAAATGGTGGGGCAATAGATAATACATTATATGCCTTAAGTAATGCTTATTGGACATTTACTACAAATAGCAACTTCACAAATGCAAAAATTGCCTTAACGAGTGCTGTTGATGTTACAGCAAGCAGTTCTATTGGGTTAAGCACAAGTATAAACGGTGGCTATACCAATGTGTTAGCTTCTGCATCCGTATCAACAGTTACTAGTATAGCCACTATTAATGGTGGAGTAACAACACAATTTTTGGCTATTGGGTCTTCAGGTAGCATTACAACTGCTGGTACTACACCAGTTATTTCGGGTCAAGCTGCAAACAGTGGTTATCTCGGACAAACCATTACAATCACAGGGTCTGGCATTACGTTTACAAGTGGTTCTACAATTACTCTTAATGGCTCTTCTATTGCTGTTACTGGTCAAACTGCTTCCACTCTGACATTTGATGTTCCCGTTGTTTCTACATTCTCCCCTGTTACATTATCAGTAACAACAGGAGGGAATACAATTTCTAACAACTTCACCTACCTTGGCTACGGAAGTCAAACCTCAACTGATTGGAATACTCCAACTACATGGATAGGTAATGCGATACCTCCTGCCGGTTCAACAGTGGCAATCAATCATGCCGTTACAGTTAATGGAACAGTTGATGTTAACAATATACCGAATATAGTTACTATCAATACGGCAGGTAGCCTTACGTTTGGTTTGAATGGGGCTTTATCCACCAATACTAATTTTACAAATGCGGGTACATTGACCATGACTTCGGGTGGTACTTTAAGTATCAGTGGTGTATTAGCAAATACAGGTACTTTCAATGCTGGTTCAGGCACTATTCTATTCAATGGTACAAGTCAATCTATACCTTCGCTTACATACAACAATCTTACTATTTCGAAAGCTTCAGCAAATACTTCTACGGTAGGTGGTAGCATTATAGTAAACGGAGTATTGAACATTGCCACTAATAATATCTTATATTTTAATACCGCTGCTGCTACATTAAGTGGTACTTATACGACAATTGGTGCAGGTATTTTACAGACTGCATCTACGGCTGCAACCCCTTTGACAGCAGGTGCCACTTATAATTTTGAGGTGGATTACAATAGTGCATCCCCACAAACCATTGTGGCTGGCACATTCAATAATATATTAAATGGTACAGGCGGTGCAAGGACACTTAGCGGTACTATTACCATCAACAATGTATTGACACTAGGAGCAGGAGCTTATACCACTACAGGTAGTACAGTTGTTTTTGGTGGTTCAGGCTCCCAATTAATACCATCTATTACCTATAGCTCTTTATCAGTTACTAATACCACTGGCCCCGTAACTGCTGCGGGCAACTTAACCATTAATACAAATATCAATATCATGCCAAATGCTACATTAGATATGCAGGGATTCCAGTTATTGTTTAGTGGAAGTCCCTCTATAACAGGAACTGGTATTTTGAAAACTCAGAATACCTCTACATTACCCATCCCATCGGGTCAGTCATGGTCATTTGATATCAATTATAATAATCCAACTGGAGGGCAAACGATTCCAGGCACTACATTTACTAACCTGACTGTAAGCAATACATCTGGAACCGTAGTAGCAAGCAGTAATATAACTGTGAACGGTAAATTAGACTTGACAAGCAACGGGAGTTATTTAAACATGACCACAAAACTGTTTACTTGTGGCACAGGGTTCACCACAAGCGGTTCAGGAACGTTAGCTACCCAAGTGACAACCAATTCTGCGGCAATCAATTCTAACGGAACTGCTCGAACTTTCAATTTTACAGTTAGATATGATGGTGCAGGTAATCAGACAATGCCACAGTTGGCAAATACTTTCAACAATTTGATAATTGCAAATACCTCAGGGGCTGTATCTCTATATTCTACATATACAATCAATGGTGTTTTAACTATCAACAGTGGTAGCACCCTGAATACAGGCACAAATAGTATAAACGGTACTTTTACTACTAATGGTGGCGGTAAATTGCTCACTTTGAATACTTCGTCTGCATTCCCTTCTGGGAAAACCTTCAATTTTGAAGTGGATTATGGTAGTTATATAGCCAACCAAACTATCGTTCCTGGGAACTACACCATTTTGGATGCATCAAGTGCCTCATCTGCAACCACCACTACATCCACTTCTGGCAGTTCAAATTCCATTGTGGTGGCATCGGCAACAGGAATTGTTGTAGGTCAATTGGTAACGGGTGCTGGCATAGGTTCTAATGTAGTTGTATCCTCCATATCTGGTACAACAATAAACTTATCTTCTACCCAAACTATTACAGCTGGTAGTGTAACATTTGGTCAAGGTGCTTCCGTAGGTAGGACATTGCCTTATGGTACTGTGGCCGTTTCATCCTCTTTTATACCTGGAACGACAAGTCCATTTACTGTCACTTTAGGCAATACCTTAAGCATAGGTGGTATTATGACACTTGCTACTTTGGGTTCAAACAATGCTAGCCTTTACAACTTCAACATAACTAGTGGAACTG
>CANCKV010000093.1 GCA_947378615.1 Chitinophagaceae bacterium
ATTGTACTTCGAATACAGATTCCGCATTATTTTCTCCACTTTTCAGAAAGACGTCTCCGAAGTTAGAAGTCAATGTAAATGCATTACTGCTTATGACTCTATCTAAAACAGCGGCGGCTGAATCAAATTTATTTTCATACAAATAAACCTTTCCTAATAAAGCTTGTGCCGAATACAAAGTGGCTCGTCCTTTGTCCGTCTGAACTTTTGGCAAAGCAGCAATAGCATTCGTCAGGTCACTTTCAATTTGCTTATAAATTAATATCTTAGAGGTACGCTTTAATGTTTTAGAATCACTAACTGTCAATTTATGGTCAGTAAACAAGGGCACATCACCAAATAACTTAACTAACTCAAAATAATAGTAGCCTCTTAAAAAATAAGCCTCTCCAAAAAGAGCGTCCTTACCAATAAAATTGAGCAATCCTTTATTTTGATTTAGGTAATTTACTCGATTAATACCTTCGAAACAATCAGTCCACGATTCTGCTAAAACACTATTATTGGGTACTATTTGAAAATTGTGAATTTGTTGCATTCCAACATTATCCACGGCACTTTCACCACCACACATTGCATTGTCCGAAGCAATATCACCAATCATTGGGTCACTCCATAACCATTGTAAAGGAGTGTAACACCCGACTAATAGAGTTTGATAATCAGCAGCAGTTTTGAAATAGTCTGCTGTGGTAACAATATAATCTTCCTGTGCTTTGTAATCTACAAACTTGTTACAAGCAGTAGTTAGAAGAAATAAAAATGCTACTCCTATTATTTTAATATTTTTCATTTTGTGCATTTTTAAGAATTAAAATTTACAATCAATACCCATCGAATATATTCTAGCCTGAGGATAGGAACCCCTATCAACACCTGTATCAAAAATACCTCCTGCAATTTCTGGATCTAGTCCTGAATACTTGGTGAGGGTGAGTGCATTCTTTACTTGTGTGTAAATCCTTATTTTACTGAATATCTTATTCTTGTAAAGTGAGGCAGGAATTGTATAACCTAATTGAATATCCTTAATTTTTATAAAAGAACCATCTTCAATATATCTATCAGAAGCCCTTGTATTGATATTAGGATCTGCATAAGTTACCCTCGGACTTTTAGGATCGTTTGTAGTTCCTGCACCTGTCCACCTAGATAAGATTCCCCTATATTTATTGGTGAATGCAAGATTTCTTTCATAAGCTCTATAGATATCATTACCATAAGAGGCATAGATATATACATTGAAATCAAATGATTTATACTCTACCGATACATTCCATCCCAAAGTGAATTTAGGGAAGGGATTGCCAATCATCGTTCTATCAGAATCACTAATTTTTCCATCTCCATTTAGGTCAGCGTATTTAATATCACCTGGTTGTACATTAGGTTGCTTGGGACTTTTTGCAATTTCTTCCTGAGTTTGAAAGATTCCAACCGTTTTGTAACCATAAAAATAACCTGGAGCACGCCCCTTTTCATATCTTGTTACAGAATATTTAGTAGGAATACCATAAGAACCACCTTCTAAATAACCGTTACTTGTTTCAGTCACTAAGTTTTTAGCTGTTGTAAAAGTGACCGTATTTGACAATTTCAAATTCTTGCCAATTGGTTGCGTATAATTTAGACTTAGATCCAAGCCTTTGGTTTGAGAGGTTCCCACATTTGTAAAGGGAGCGGCAGATGTACCTAAGTACAAGGAAAGTTGTGGAATAAATAATAATCCACTAATATCTCTTTCAAAATAATCGACAGTCAGGGTCAGTTTATTATGCAGAAACCTAGCATCGAAACCAAAATTGAATTGCTTTTGCTGTTCCCATTTCAAATCAAGATTAGCAAATGTAGATAAGGTACTACCATTTACAGGCGAGCCATTAAAAACATATCCTGTATTGTTTCCCTTGCCATACTCATATATTCCTGTATAAATCTGTAGGTATTGAGGATGATCAATATTGTCATTTCCTGTTACACCATAACTACCTCTAATTTTGAGATAATCAATTGGTTTGAATTTATAGAAATTTTCGGATGAAACAACCCATCCTAAAGAACCGGCATAAAAGGTTCCAAACTTATTGTTGGTACCAAATTCATAAGAACCATCATTCCGTAGAGAAATTGAGGCTAAATACTTTTCTTGAAAGTCGTAATTTAATCTGCTGAAATAAGAAATATTCCTTTTTTCAAAACGGTATCCTCCACCACTAATTGATAGACCTGATCCTGTAGCAGATGAAAAATCTGCCCAATCCCAAGAATTGTTTGGCACATCCTCTCTAGAAGCTGAAACTACATTTCCAGTATTTTTAGCCGCAGAAATACCTAGCAACAAATCGAATGAATGTTCTCTAGCTAATTTGAAAGTATAATTTCCAAATGTTTCTAATGTGTAATTATAGTAAGTATCCTTGTCATGACTAACAGAATTGTGACCGAGTCCATTTGATGTACCGTTAGCATTCAATTTTGAACTTGTATGATTTACTCCATAGTAAACTAATGGAGCAAATGATTTATTAGTGATATCAACATTTGTAAACCCATAACGTGTAGTTATTTTCAGATTCTTCAGCAAGTTGTATTGCAATTCTAGTTTACCATATAACTTATTGGTATTTGACTTATTGAAAGTATTTGCCAATTGAGTCAATGGGTTCACAATTTCAGAAATAATATTATTACTAACACTATACTCTCCAACAGTACCCGGCACATTATTATAGAGAGGAACTGTAGGATCGAAATTGATGGCATTAGAGATTACGCTGTTAATGGCATTTTCAGGAACTGAAGCGCCCCTAATATTTACAAAACTGATATTACTTAACAATTTGAGTTTAGAAGTTAGGTCGATAGTAAGGTTTGAAGTGGCATTGTAACGATTGAAATATGATTTATCGCCACCACCTACAATTCCATCCTGACCAGTATAGGCACCTGAAACAAAATAAGTCACATTATCAGCACCACCCCTTGCAGTGATTGAATGAGATTGTAGTGGTGCATTTTTGAATATCTGATCTTGCCAATTTACGCCAACACCCAATTTTGATAAATCAGTAAAAGCAATCGCATTTCCATCTACCAAGCGACCTTCATTGACGATTGCCCCATATTCTGTGGCATTCAATACGGGAAGTTTTCTTGCTACTTCTTGAATACCATAGTTACTACTGTAATTAAATTCGACCTTTTTATTCTTTCTTCCTGTTTTTGTTGTCACTAAGATGACTCCATTACCACCCTTTACACCATAGATAGCAGTAGTGGCGGCATCCTTTAATACATTAATAGATTCGATATCGGCAGAATTGATTGAGTTTAAATCATCCAAACTTTCAACAGCACCATCAACTACTACTAAAGGGTCACTGCCTTTATAGGATGGAATACCCCGAACAAATACAGTTGGCTTTCCTCCTGGAGAACCAGAAGATATTACATTCACCCCTGCAGCCCTACCTTGTAGAGCATCTTCTGCACGAACTGGTTTTAACTTTTCAATATCTGCAGATCTTACCGTTGAGATAGCACCTGAAACTTTTGTTACCTTTTGCGTACCATATCCAACCACAATAACTTCATCATTTTTCTTTATATCCTCTTCCATCTGAATAGAGATAGCACCGGCAGTATTTACTTTATACTTGTAAGGAGACATTCCGATATAAGTGACAGTTAAGGTTGCCCCTTTTTCAACTGTGATAGTGAAGTTCCCGCTTTCATTCGTTTGCGTGGACTTGTGTGTCTTTTCATTTACAACTGATGCACCTTCTAAAGCAGTGCCCGTTGTCTTATTTGTTACTTTTCCAGTTACTACAATATTGTCCTGAGCACTTACCCTAAATAAAAGGCTGCTCAAAAAAATACCGATACATAACAATCTGACTTTTAATTTCATAATACAATCGTTTAAAACGTTAAGAATTCAAAAAGTGATGAGTTATAAGTGATGAGTGATGGGTCTGAATACCATCTTAAGATCTTCCTAGTTTATAACATTTTATCATTTGACTAGCTCATTTAAGGATGAGCTTATTTAATAAAACTTTGATATATCGAGAATATTTTTAAAAGAGGAGGCTACCAAATGGCAGCCTCCATTCTATATTTTTGATAAAAACTAGATTATTGAATTACTACTTTTGTAGTTTGTGTATGATTACCATCTTTCAATGCCATTATATAAATTCCCTTTGCCAAACCTGCAACATCAACAGTTACCTTGCTGCCTGAATTACTATTTGACAATTGAATCGTTCTTGACACTTTTCCGACCAAATTAATTAAACTTAAGCTTGCAGAAGCATTGTGAATTTGTGGTAAAGTAACCATCATTCTTTCTTTCACAGGATTAGGGAAGAAGGAAATACTACAAATCGCAGAGAAATCAACAGTTACAATAGATGAATAAGTAACATTTCCTGTAACATCTGTAATAGCTAAACGATAGTAGTTCAATCCTGCAATAGGATTATTATCAGTTACTGAATAACTTGTATTGTTACCACGACTTGAAACAGCTGTTACAACTGACCATGAATTTCCGTTACTGCTGTGTTCAATATTGATGTTCTTCACATTCGTTTCAATCAATGATTTCCATGAAATCAATGCTTTACTTCCGTTAACAACAGCATTTAGCCCTTCTAATTTTATAGGTAAAATATTCGAAGGATCCCAGAAATAAAGATTGTCAATATAAACAGTCTTGTTACCGTTTCCTAAATCAAACATTAACTGATTTATGCTATTCAATGATACAGGACTGAATTTAGATAAAGGAATATCTAAGCTAGTCCATTGATTCAATATTGGCATTAGCGTATCACCCACTTGAACAGGTGTACCTGAAGTATTGATTAGATTCAACCTCAAAGAAGAACAATCAGGCGTATAAATATCAACGTGTAAGAAACTAGCTTTTGAAACATCAAGAGAACCTGTCAATTGAATGCCTTCAAAGTCGAAGTTGCTATAACTCATGGTATTATTTCCTTGAATTGAATCATAAGCAACCACATTCTTTCCACCCCAATGTGTATCGAAGTTTGTTCCTGCAACAGCTGAATAGCTATCACTAAATAAAGAGATTACATTTACAGCAGGCGTAGTAGGAATTGGAGCTGCAGAAGTAGGTGCAGGATAAGCTACTACCAAAGTAGCACTAGTAGATGCACTAGAGAAACCACCTGCAGCAGCTTGTATTGCTGTAATTAATGTTGAACCTGCCCCAACAATTGTTACTGTATTTCCACTGATTGTTGCCACAGCTGTATTACCACTTGTGTAAGTAAATGCACCTGTACTTGTACTAGTAGGAGCTGTTAACGTAAACGGTGCTGCTCCAATTAATTGATTAGGAACAGTAAAAGCACCGAGCGTAGGCTTTCCTGACTTTTGAACGAAATATACATTTTCTAAATAAATAGTACCATTGATACCTTGGGGAGTTACACCTGCATTGTTACCAATAAAGTTGAACTGCAACAATTTACTTAAATCACAAGGAGCATTAGGTGCACCAATTTTATGTGGATTAACAGTAAATACAGACAATGGGATAGAGATACTGTTCCACTGACCTGGCACCAATTTAATGGTATCAGTATTTTCATTTGTTGCTATTAAATCTAATAAAATTCCTGTTAAATCAGGAGTCCATATATCAAGATGAAGGGTATCATAAGTACTCACATTGATTGGAGCAGCGAATTGAACGCCTGCATAATCCAAAGGAGAATATTTAATAGTAGTGTCACCTGTAATATTCAGATAAGTAGCTTGTGCCTTTTGTCCCCAACTTTGTAACCAAGTACCTGTACCTTTTGCCAAAGAGTCTTGAGAATAATGACTACCAAATACAGATAACACATTTGACGCACTAGCTGTAGGAGCTTGAGCACTTGTTGTTGGTGTAGAACCCTTTGCAGCAACTACTAAATTAGCGGTGATAGTTCCAATGGAATAAGTACCAGAAGCCGCTTGAGTGGCGGTGATAACTGTAGTACCTGCACCAACAATCGTTACTGTATTTCCAGAGATAGTGGCAACATTCAAATTGCTACTTGTGTATGTAAAGGCACCTGCGCTGTTACTTGTAGGAGTAGTTAAAGTGAATGGTGCATCGCCAACCGTTTTGGAAGGAACGGTAAAAGTACCAATAGTAGGAAGTGTGCCAGAACCTGTTGCAGACCAGAAATATAAGTTATCTAAATAAATTGTATTGTTACCACTGCCTAAATCAAACATCAATTGATTGATTTTACTCATTACAACAGGGCTAAATTTAGATACTGGAATATCAAAACTAGTCCATTGATTCAAAGTTGGTTTCAATGTATCGCCTACTTGAACGGTAGGAGTACCTGTATTGATTAAATTAATTCTCAATGATGCACAGTCAGGCGTAAAAATATCAACGTGCAAAAATCCAGCTTTTGAAGCATCAAGATTACCTGCAATTTGAATGCCTTCAAAATCGAAGTTTGTATAATGCATTGTGTTATTACCCTGAATAGAATCATAAGATACTGCATTCTGACCACCCCAATGAGTATCGAAGTTGGTACCAGCAAAGTTGGTATAGCTATCACTAAATAAAGAAATGACATTCGCAGCATTTGTTGTAGGAACTGGAGCCGAAGTAGTAGGTGCTGGATAAGAAACAACTAAAGTTGCACTTGTAGAGGCACTAGAGAAACCACCTGCCGCAGCCTGATTTGCAGTAATTAATGAAGAACCGGCACCCTTGACAGTTACTGTATTGCCACTAATCGTAGCAACGCTTGTATTACTACTAGTATAGGTAAATGCACCTGTACTTGTACTTGTAGGAGGAGTTAGGGTAAATGGTGAGGCACCCACCAATTTGGCAGGAACAGTAAATGTACCTAAAGCAGGTTTACCTGATTTTTGAACAAAATATATATTCTGCAAATAAATGGTACCAGATATACCTTGAGGTGTTACTCCAGCATTATTTCCAACAAAATTAAATTGTAATAATTTACTTAAATCGCAGGGTGAATTTGGCGCACCAAATTTATGCGGATTAACTGTATAGACAGATAAAGGAATGGAGATACTATTCCATTTATTAGGTGTTAACTTAATAGTGTCAGAATTTTCATTCGTTGCAATCAAATTTAAAAAGATACCTGTCAAAGTAGGTGTCCAAATATCTAGATGGAGTGTATCATAGGTGCTAACATTGATAGCAGTTGAGAACTGTACACCTGCATAATCTAGGGGGGAGTACTTAATAGTAGTATCGCCTCCAATACTTAAATAAGTAGCTAACGCTTTTTGACCCCAATTTTGTAGCCAAGTACCTTTTCCGGCAGCCTGAGATGCCTGAGTGTAATGACTACCAAACACCGATAATACATTCGATGCACTTGCTGTTGGGGTTGGGGCTGCTGTTAGAGGCTGTGCATGAACTCGTAGTATAAATACTAAAAGGCAAGCCAATAAAAAGTACTGTTTTTTCATCTTTTTTGTTTTAAGTTAGAAATTATTAAATGTCTCTCTACATTTTCTTACTACAAACAACTAATGGCAAATAATCGTTAGTGTTTTTAGCAAGATGCTGTACTTGAGATTTTGAAATGTAAAAGTAGAAAGTAAAAATTGCCTACACAACAACCCAAACACTTCAATACTACATCCTGTTCAAAAGTTTTTTAATTTAAAATACAAATTGGATACATCAACAGTACATCAAGCAATCAAAGATTCACTACATCATGCGCTAATTGAGGAAAATTACTTTCGCTTTTTACGATTTCATGTTACTCAATAATCAAGATAGAAATGAAAAGAGAGGAATCTGTTTTTTCTATGGAAAGGGTGAGATGAAGGGATTGACATTTCCTATTTATATAACTTTCAAGAAAGAAAGAAGGCTAAACACAAAGTAAAAGCACCACACAGAATAGTAATCGTTTATTATCATGTCCTGAGTAAAAGCAGATCACAGAGGAATGCTAGCTACTTCGTAGTTTTAGGTTTCAGCTTACTGAAAAGACATAGAATTACTTAATTTATTAAATTATGGCTCCTATTTTATTTACGAACCTTAAGCTTTAGGGCATTATCAAATATTAAGGCGATTAGAAGAGAAGAGAATAATAAATGTACAGGTTGAATCAAGCGAGGGAAATCGGCGAATATGAATATTCCTCCTGCAACAATCTCGAGTACAATGACGATCAATACTCTCTTTGCCAATATGTTTAGATTTGGGAATGCCACAGAATTGAAGGTTAAATAAATTGAAATTGTTGCAATAAACAAGGAAAAGCTTCGATGGATATAAAACCATGTATCTAATAAAGCTAGCCATCCACTACGGTTGATATAGCTCAATTTTTCATTGATATTGTCTATCTCTCCCCTCACAACTGTCCCGAATATTATTTGTATAACAACAAGTAAACCTAGAATTAGATTTAAGGCTTGCATTTTTTTTGTGGTAGTTACTGTTTGTTTTCCTTTTACGATGTAAAGTAAATATTGGCTCACAAAAACCATTGCTAATGCTCCAAACATGTGTGCGGTTATTTTTAATAATGCCAAGTTGCTATCTACTACAGTCTTTCCAAGCCATGCTTGAAAGCCTGTAATCAGTACTAGCAATAGACTTAACCAAAATATGCTGCTTTTCTTCCTGATATAAAAAAGACTCCAAATAACTTGTATTAATATCAACAATCCTAATAGGGCTCCTAATAATCGATTGATATATTCAATCCAAGTATGAATTACTGAAAACTTGGCATAATTATGTTTTTCATATTGTTTCCAATTCTCGGGGTTATAAACGGTGCTACTCTTAAATGAGTAGAGTGAATATATCAAGCTATCATTATGAATGATGAACTGTCCTTTCTTATAGGCATGATTTGGTTGAAAAACAACTTGCATAGAATCAGTTGGAGGGACAATATTGCCGAAACAGGTTGGCCAATCGGGACATCCCATACCGCTTTGAGTAGTGCGGACAACACTACCTACAACTATCAGTAAAAAGATAGCAAACAGCACTACCCATATATATCGAACAAAAGCCTTAGAAACTATCATAATGGAAAGAGTTTTATTAGTTGCAGGTT
>CANCKV010000094.1 GCA_947378615.1 Chitinophagaceae bacterium
CTACGCATTCCATCTGTGTACCATTACGGATATCAATCCCCGTAGGACAAACCCTTACGCATTCATGACAATCAATACAATCCCCTGACAGTGTTTCATCCTTTTTGGAAAATTTATTTCTTGGCTCACCACGATGATAATCGTAGGCAACAATCATAGAATTTTTATCCAATAACACACTTTGTAGTCTTCCATAAGGACATACTACCATACAAACTTGCTCTCTAAAGAATGCATACACACCGTAAAAAACACTAGAAAAAATGATAATTGAAGTCAACCCGGCAACATGCGCATCTATAGGTTCAATCATTATTTTCCACAATTCCTTCACACCTATGATATAGGATAGAAAAAAGTTGGCTATAACAAAGGCTAATAAGTAGAAAACTACATGCTTAAATCCCTTCCTAATAATCTTATCTGTTGTGTAAGGAGCATCATTTAGTACCTTTTGTTGTGCAGCATCGCCTTCAATCAGATATTCAACCTTTCTAAACAACATTTCCATAAACACTGTTTGCGGACAAACCCATCCACAAAACAAACGACCAAAGGCTGCTGTAAATAAGATAATGAACACAATAAATGTGACCATTGTTAATCCAAAGATGAAAAAATCTTGAGGCCAAAATATCTTACCTAAAATAATAAATTTAGCATTAGGAATATTGAATAGAAATAAAGGCTGACCATTATATTCTATAAAAGGAAGCCCAAAGAAGAGAATAAAAAAGAACCAACTTACATAAGTCCTGTAATTATAAAAACTTCCTTTGGGCTTCTTTGCAAATATCCATTTCCTTCCACCACTCTTATCCACGGTCGCAAGACTATCACGGAATGATTCAGTCTCTTGTACACCTGTATAATTAATCTTACTCATTATTTGCGTATTATTTCAACTTTTCCAAAAATGGAAACCTCTCTCAAAAACTATTTTTTTGTCGAATCTACTTTTGTACCTTTCGTAGTATCAACTTTTGCTGCATCAGTACTCGCATCTTCTTTATACAAAGTCCCTTGAGGAGCTTTACCATTAGGAGGATTAGAACCACGCAACGATTTAACATAACTAGCCAATTGAGCAATCTGAATTGGAGAAAAATCATCTTTCCAGCTCTTCATCCCCTTATCAGGCCAAC
The DNA here is from genome assembly GCA_947378615.1 of Chitinophagaceae bacterium. Classification (GTDB taxonomy): domain Bacteria; phylum Bacteroidota; class Bacteroidia; order Chitinophagales; family Chitinophagaceae; genus Parasediminibacterium. The sequence continues at coordinate 1,146 of CANCKV010000094.1, forward strand.
CATACTTAATTGTTTTAAATACATCCTTAATGCCACCGCCATGTAACCAATAATCATCAGTCAAATTAGGCCCTACACTTCCTGCACCGGTAGGAAGATGACATGCAGCACAAATTGTTTGGAATGTTTTCTTAGCAGCTGATAGGCTTGCTTCATCAGTTAATAATTTAACTGTATTTTCATCAACATTATTAGCAGATTTTTCCAAATAAGCTGCCTTTTCTGCATCGGCTTTAGCAACTGATATTTCATATTCTTGCTTGCTCAAAGGAGCTGATTCAGCCACATGATATCTATACAAATAAATACCTGCAAACACAATACAACAATAGAAACCATATAACCACCATGGTGGAAGTTTATTATCTAATTCCCTGATTCCATCATAGTTATGCCCTAAGTCGATATCTGCTTCTTCATGAATAGGTTTAAATCTATTTAAATTATCCCACCAATTCAAATCAGGTTCTACAGCTACACCACTTGATGTTGCTGAAACAACTGCTTTCTTCTCCACTATTAAGAAAGCCCTTAAGACAAATAATAGTATGATAATAATTAGTACTTCAAGGAACAATACACTTCCTAATAAATAGAAAGCAGTTTCTGATACTCCATTTAGATTACTACTTAAAGTAGCTACACTTTTTGTGGCTGCAGCATCTGTAGCAGCTTTATCTTGAGCAAAGAGACTAAATGAACTTAATAATCCCACAATTGTAATTACTGAAGCTAATCCACTTCCAGAAATTGATTTTTTGTCTTTATTCAACTTGATAAATGCAGAATTGATTACCAATTTTGCAAGGAAGGCAATTATTATTGCCAAAGCAACTATCACCAATGAAAGTACCAAAACAAAAGGATTAGTGAGAGACGAAGGAGCTTTTGGTCCTTGTGCCCATAAACTAGCCGTACTTGTTAAAAGCAATGCAAATGGTAGCATTATTTTTTTGAAAATATTTCGCATATAGATTAATTAATAGAATGAATAATGTTATACGTTTAAAGGGATTTGTTTAATCTCGTCAATCATTTTTTTATCAGCTTTCAATGCCCAAATTAGCATACCTATAAAAAAAGAACCGAAAATTACAAATGAAGCAACACCATAAATGCTTACACTGCTTATTTTTTCGAGGTAGTGAATAAATTTCATTTCTTTTTATTTATTTGTTAATATTACTTCTTGCTATTTTTTTCTTTAAGTACCCTATCCTCGTGGGACAGGGTACTTTAAAGAGTAAAGTTTAGATGATATTAATTACCTGGGACGGCTGCGTCACCAACTACTTTTTTTGTTTCTTTTGGTGCAGATTTAATATCCTTACCTAATCTTTGCAAGTAAGCAATCAATGCTACAATTTCTCTTGAAGGTTTCACTTCTAGCTTATCAGCTTTAAGTCTTGCCACAATTTCATTTGCTTGAGTTTCTGCATCCTTATTACATTGACTCTCATAACCTACAGGATATGGAACACCTAAAGTACGCATTGCCCAAATCATTTTCGGTGTTTGGAATGCATTGATGTCATTCTCATACAACCAAGGGTAAGAAGGCATGATTGATCCAGGAGACATAGACTGAGGATCTTGCATGTGGTTGAAATGCCAGCTATCTGGATATTTTGCACCTACTCTAGCTAAATCCGGTCCTGTTCTTTTTGAACCCCATTGGAATGGATGATCATACACAAATTCACCTGCTTTAGAATATTCACCATAACGAGCCACTTCATCTCTAAAAGGTCTTACCATTTGAGAGTGACATAAGTAACAACCTTCACGGATATATACATCTCTACCGTGCAACTCAAGTGGAGTATATGGTTTTACACTACTAATAGTAGGTATGTTTGATTTAACCAAGAAAGTAGGAATAATTTCGATAGCACCACCAATTGCTACAGCGATTAAACTGAAAACCAACATTTGCATGGGCCTTCCTTCAATCCATCTGTGCCAATATTCTTTGCTATGTGTTTCAAGTACTTTTGGTAATGCTGCTGCTTCTGCCGCTTCGTCACCAATAAAGCTACCTTGTCCAATAGTTTTGATTAGATTGTACGTCATAACAATTGTACCCACAATGTATATCAAACCACCAACACTTCGAGCGATGTACATAGGTAGAATGTGTGTAACTGTTTCCAAAAATTGGAATTTCAATTGACCTTCTTCAGTAAAGCTTTTCCACATCATTGCTTGGGTAAATCCAGCCCAATATAAAGGAACAGCATACAATATAATACCAATAGTACCTAGCCAAAAGTGAGTAGTCGCTAACTTTTTAGAATATAATTCAGTATTCCACAATTTAGGAATTAAGAAATATAATACCCCAAACGTCATGAAACCATTCCATCCTAATGCACCAATATGTACGTGAGCAATCGTCCAATCGGTAAAGTGTGAAATAGCATTTACATTCTTTAAGCTTAACATCGGCCCTTCGAAAGTTGACATACCATAGCAGGTAACCGCCACCACTAAGAACTTAAGAACAGGTTCTTCACGAACTTTATCCCAAGCACCACGGAGCGTAAATAAACCGTTTAACATACCACCCCAACTTGGAGCAATCAACATGATGGAGAATACTGTTCCGAGTGATTGAGCCCAATCAGGCAAAGCTGTATATAACAAGTGGTGAGGACCAGCCCAGATATAAAGAAATATCAATGCCCAAAAGTGAACAATTGATAATCTGTAAGAATAAACAGGCCTGTTTGCCGCTTTAGGCAAGAAATAATACATCAAACCAAGGTAAGGAGTTGTCAAGAAGAAGGCAACGGCATTGTGACCATACCACCATTGAACCAATGCATCTTGAACACCTGCGTAAAGACTATAGCTTTTTAAGATTGATATTGGCAACTCCATTGAGTTAACAATATGAAGCATCGCTACCGTAACCCATGTAGCGATATAGAACCAAATAGCTACATAAATGTGACTTTCTCTACGCTTAATTAGTGTACCAAACATATTGATACCAAAAAGCACCCATACAAGTGCAATTGCAATATCAATTGGCCATTCTAGTTCAGCATATTCTTTTCCAGAAGTACAGCCAGCCCAAAGAGTAAGTGCGGCAGCAAGAATAATTAATTGCCATCCCCAAAAGTGTATCTTACTCAATGTGTCACTAAACATTCTCGCTTTACACAAACGTTGTAATGAATAGTAAATACCCATGAAAATACCGTTACCTACAAATGCAAAAATCACGGCATTCGTGTGAACGGGTCTCATTCTACCAAATGTTGTAGGGGCAAAACCCATACTAAGAGGGGGATAATACAACTCAACCGCAATCCATAATCCGGCTAACATGCCTACTAGGCCCCAAACCATTACTGCGTAAGCAAACCATTTAACCGTTTTGTTGTCGTAATAGAACTTTTCTACCTGCATACAATTTTTCTTTTTGTTATTGTTTATTGTTGATTCCTAATTAAAAATTATTCTGTAATTTCTTCCTTTGCTGGTTTATCGTCAAATAATATCCGATACGGCGGGGAAAAGCTATCGTCGAATTGTTTGTTTTTAACTCCCCATAGGAAAGCAGCTAAGAAAAGGGCTGCAACACTTATACTGGCAAACAGTAATACTATAATTACACTCATGTTTTTTAATTGTGGTACAAAAGTATTTGTAGTTCCTCAACCAAAGGGTGATTATTGTCAGTTGAAAACATGACTTTTGTCAACTTTTCGCTTTTTTTCAGCTTTAAGTGCTTGAATATGTGAAGAATTGGGCAATTTATAAGTAGGAATAGGTTTAAAAATAGACTTTAGGACATTTTGAGGAAGGACAAACGGCATATGAACATTTAAATAGGGGTAATCAAATTGCTTTTTTTCCGCTATTCAAAAAAATTCAGTGAACAAGATATTTATTTTTAGAAGAGGGGGAATACAACAAACTAGAATTGACTAATCAAAAGGTACTTTCACTGCAACCATAATATTCATTCAGCAATACTTATTCAAGCAAAAGACGTAAATACGCTCGCCGACTTTAAGGCAACAGATATGCTGTATATATATATATAAAATGAAACAGACTGCTCGGGAAATTGGGAATTGAGAATGGACTTGTAAGTTAAGTGATAAGTGATAAATCATGAGTTATGAAATGTGTATTAATACTGCACTCATAACTCATATTTCATCATCATTACTATTTTAAGTAGCCTAATATCTTCAACATACTTTGTGCTGATTGTTCTTTGGCATACACCCAATCTTCTAGCTTGCCATTCTTATCATATTCAATGATAATATGTTTCGGCGAAGGTATCAGGCAGTGTTTGATGCCTCCGTAACCACTAATCTGATCTTGATAAGCCCCTGTATGAAAGAATCCTACATATAACGGTTCCTTATTACTTTCTTCTTCTCCTTTGTAATTATTTGTTAGCTTAGGCAGGAATACCTCATTGATATGTTCTTCACTATCATAATAGTCGTGACTATCGCAGGTGATACCACCTAAAACAACCCGATGATATTCATTATCCCATTTATTTACCGGCAGCATTAGGAACTTCTCCCCTATTCCCCACGTATCAGGAAGTGTAGTAATAAAAGAAGAATCAATCATATACCAACACTCCCGATCATTTTGCACTTTCTGACCAATCACACTATAGATGTGTGCCATACTTTCGCCAACTGTAAAGCTTCCGAACTCAGTAAAGATATGTGGCATAGCAACTTTTGCCTTCTTACAAGCACGCTTGATATTTCCCACAATCTCATTAATCATAAATTGGTAATCGTAATCAAAACCCAGAGAATGCTTGATTGGAAAGCCTCCACCGATATTGATAGAATCCAATTCAGGGCATATCTTTTTCAATTGACAATAGAGATTGATTACCTTATTCAATTCACTCCAATAGTAAATATCATCCTTAATCCCCTTATTCAGGAAGATATGGAGCATTTTAAGTTGGAATTTATCTTCAAATCCTTCAATTTCATCTACATAAAACTCCAAAATATCTTTTGCACGAATGCCTAAACGGGAAGTGTAGAAAGGAAAAGAAGGTTCTTCCTCAGCCGCAACTCGAATACCTAATTTGAAAGGGGCTTTCACCGTTTTGCGATAGGCATCTAATTCCTCCTTGTTATCCAAAACCGGAATCACGTTCTTGAAACCTGTATTAATAAGGCGGGCAATTCGATTAGTATAAGCTTTTTGTTTATAGCCATTACAGATGATAAAAGTCTCTTTATTAATTTTCTTCTTTAAATAAAGTTGATTAATAATTTCTATATCGTAAGCATAAGAAGTTTCTAAATGTATCTGATGTTTCAGCGTTTCTTCGACAATAAAAGAAAAGTGAGAGCTCTTTGTACAATAACAATAGTTGTAAGTCCCTTCGTATTTATGCTTTTTAAAGGCCTTGTCAAACATTGCCTTTGCCTTATTTATCTGCATCCCAATTTTAGGGAGATAAGTGATTTTCAGCGGCGTACCATACTTGTCGATTAGTGCTTTAACGTCAACATTATTGAACATTAAATAACCATCTTCATTCAATTTATAACCTTCTTGTGGAAAGTGTAAAGTCTGATTCACCAATGAGGTGTAAGAATTGTTCATCTAAGAACCTAGTTTAATACGTGATATAAATTGATAACCAATGAATGTTTTAACACAAGGAACACAACGATTTCAACTAAGAAACACAAAGAATTATTGTGACAATAAGTTCATTTTAATAAACTTTTAAAAACTTTGTGTTACTAGTTTTACCCTTGTTCACTTTGAGGTAAAACCTACTAAATTGAGCGCAAAAGTAATAGTTTGAAACAAATTAGGACATAAAAAAAGCTGAAGTACGATTGCTCCAGCTTTTTATTATTTTTTTACACTAAAACTTACTTAACAGAATCAACCAAAGCCTTAAAGCTTTCAGGGTTGTTCATTGCTAAATCAGCTAATACCTTACGATTTAATTCGATTCCTTTTTCGTTAAGTTTATGAATAAACTGACTGTAAGTTAATCCTTCAGCACGAACACCCGCATTGATACGAGCAATCCACAACTGACGATATTCTCTTTTCTTCAATTTACGACCTACATAACTATAGGTAAGACCTTTTTCAACAATATTTTTGGCAACGGTATAAACGTTTTTACGTTTACCATAGAAACCTTTCGCCTGGTCAAGAATTCTTTTTCTTCTAGCCCTTGATGCTACAGCATTTACTGAACGTGGCATAACTTATTAATTTTTTTGTGGCAGTTAGACGCTTTTTTAAATAGAATCTGCACACTGATGTTTCAAATGTTTTTTCTTTCTTTTACTCTAGAATTAATATTCTATTTCATACCTAATAAACGCATAACAAAATCCTTGTTTGCAGGACCTAATTGCCCCTTAATACGAAGTGCACGTTTGCGTTTTGTAGATTTCTTTGTCAAGATGTGGCGTTTGAAAGCCTTTTGATACGTAATTTCGCCTGTGCCGGTTACTTTGAACCTTTTCTTAGCACTTGAGTTTGTTTTAACTTTTGGCATAAAAATAATCTTATTATAAAGATTACACCCTACAGGCGTCTCGAACAGACGAGCACTTATTGAGCCTTTTGGGAAATGGCGGCGAAAGTAAGGGAATTTAAGACACGGAATATATTTGAAGAGATATTTTCTTTAAATAAAATAATAAATTGAGATTATTTTGAATTAAAATATCGAATTTAATTAGTGGCAGAGGCTTAAGGACAAGGAATATATTGATAAGAAGTAGAAAAAACTAAATCATTAAAATAACTAAAAGATTATTGGAAGAATATGATTTTTTGTTGAAAAAAGTCAATAATGCAATCGACTTTTTCCAACAAAAACAATCTAGTAAATTACTTTGTAACAGTAACAGTACGTGGTGCAACAGTTACAATTCCTGTAAACATGCCAATCACGCCATCAATAAAACTTTCTTCAGTTTTAATAGTGTAATCTTTTGCACCTCCAGCCATAGCTTTTGAATCAACTTGATTTAAAGGAACTAGTCCCCATAAAATAAACCATTGTTTTTGAGAAGTGGAATTTCCTCCACTAGCTCCATTTCCAACAACATGCTCTTGTGTAAAGCAAGAAGACATAGCAATCGCAATCACTAAGACTGCAAAAAAACTTTTTCTTTTCATATTTATAAAATTTTTGAATAACAAATATAATAGAAGATATCATTAAACAAAATTTTATTTAATTGAACCTAATACACTTTCAATAGTTCTACTTTGCTGATTATATAAATTGATAGGCATAGAAAAATCAATCTCGTAATGACCTTTTTTATAGTTGCTCAATAATAGTTTCAGATAAACTGTTGAATCAGTTAATGACATAAATTGTTTGAATAAATACTCATTTGAGTAAAAGCTATCAATACTTACCTTTTTCAATTGCTTGTTATTTATCAGCGTAGTTTCAAGCTGATGATGATATTTAATAAAAATACTATCACTCAATTTATTTAAGTCAATAACCATAAAATTTGTTCCGTTTTTTGAAGAGAAATAAAGGGCTTTAAATCCAGAAGTAGTCAATTTATCTTCATCCTCAGAAGATAAAATAGTTTTTTCTATCCCTTTAGGAACTCGAATTGAAAAATTTCGTATTGAATCATGAACGAAATTGCCCAATAAACTATCTGTAACAACAAACTTCATCTTTGCAATTTCATCTTTTTTTGATTTCTGATTACTATTGCAAGCAACCATTGAAAAAAGCAGTATAATAGCAATCTTTTTGAGCATACCTTTTTTATTATTCATTATTATATTTTTTGCATTTATGGGTTAAAATCTACCTACTTCTCCTAACATAACAAAGACGTGGATATTCTTAATCCAAGTATTATGT
>CANCKV010000095.1 GCA_947378615.1 Chitinophagaceae bacterium
GTCTCTACCAAATGTATCGATATGCAATAATTGATAAAACCTCATCAGATTTTGTGTACATTTGAAAAGTCATGGCAATATTTTATTCGAAACAAAGAATTGCACAATTATTTGGAGTTACGGAAACTCAATTCCATCGGGGTTACTACTCATATATTTTTACCACAATGCTCACAAGGTTTTGAACAAAGAATCACAAGGATTTGAATATACTCCAGATACTCAACTGCTAATTATTTTAAAAGAAATCCTTGTGTACCTTGTTTTTTCTTAGTTACCCTTGTGGTAAAAGCTCCTGAGTAGTAACCCATCGGGAAATAAAAAAAATTATAAAATGGATTTCAAAATGGAATTAGCCAAAATGGGTGTAGAGAATCCAGATATATTATTGGACTCAAATAATATCATGACATTAGCAGATCCGAGTGATCACACTATTTTTTTTCAAAAAACAGTTAGCATTTTCGATTATATTTAGAAATTATGAATACTTTTTATATTGATATAACATTTGAAGGAAATAAATTTTCGCCACATAAACTTCAAACTTTGACTAGTCTTCCCATTGAAGCATTAGTAGAGTATGGCGAAAAAGCTAATAAGGGTAGGTATAAAGACTCTATTGCTCCTTATGGTTTAGGTCTGCTAAAAATTGGCAGTGCCACTTCTGAAAAACTAAACAAAGTCTTATCAAATGCATTAGATTATTTAATTCTAGTAATAAAAGAATTAAAAATAAGTGGGGTTGACGAAATAAATTTAGACAAAGAAAATATTGAAGAAATCGGTTTAGACCTTGATAAAGTAAATCTCGAAAAAATTGCTTTAATAAATGACAGCTTAAATGCAAAGTCAAATTCAGAAAGGAACGTAGAAAATTATCAAAACAAAGTGGTTTATTTCTCTGATGTGGATATTACTAAAGCATTTTATTCCTCATTGTATCGTCAGAGTTCTATTCTTAATGGTTTGTCTGAACAAAAAGAAAATAGATTAAAGCTGCTTTTAGATAAAACCTTTGAATTTCCATATAACAATATTAAAATGAGCCAATCTGAATTAACGACAGCCATCATGCTATACATTATTAGATATATGGAAGAAGATGATTTAGATGAGATTCCGCCGTTTGAAAAAGTACTTAAAGAGAATTATTTAGTATTAGAGAATTCATGAATTTGGTAAAGAGGATTGATGATAAATAACCCAATGAAAGTTTTGCAGCAATATTGGGTTAATTATAAAATAAAACTGCAAAGTCGGATATACCCGTTTCTACCAAATGTATCGATATGCAATTTAAAAAAAACGTTATTAGATACCTATGTTTCCTGTGCAAACAAATTTACGCTATGAAAAAGCAACATAAGTGCAAAAGAAATCTATTCATAAACTTTATTTGTAGTCCAACATAAATGATTCGAAACAATTTGCTGGTGAATTTCTTTAAGACTTTTTATCTATTTTTTGAACAATCAAATTTAAAAAAGAGTTCATCACAACCTAATTTATTGGGATTGAATTAGGTCAAGTAAGAAAAATTTTCTATCATAAATTAAATAATTGGATTTTGATAAGTTTCACACTTTAAATTTGGCAACTATTCAATTGGGATAGAAAGAACTTTCAAGAAATAATAACTTGAAAACAATCATAAAAACTCAATTTGAAGTCGTACTTAATATTAAAACAAACAAATTATGGATATTTTAAAATTAATTGAAACGGAAATATTATTACAAAACAATACGCCTGTGTCCGAGTTTGAAGACTTATCGCCTACAAACGTGCACTATCTAATTTATGATACCTATTCAGAGAACTCGCCTGTAAACATTCAAAAGGTCATTGATAATGAAACATTAGATAAGGTTCCTTTATTCAGAATCGCAGAAGATTTGCTAAAAATAATTGAAAGAGAGAAGTTCCTTAAATTAACACCTATAGGTGCTTTACCCAAAAAAGTTGTTCTAGAACTTTATGAGAAAAAATATCTTGCTGATTTTTTAATTGAAGGAGGAATCTACAAACTCAATCGGGAAGAAAATTGCATCTTTATAGTTAGTACTAAAATAGTGATGGATCTTGCAGGTATTACAAAGAAGGTACATGGTAAATTGACCCTCACTAAAAAGGGAACCACATTTTTAAAGCCCGAAAACAGACAAAAATTCTTCGAATCTTTTATGTCAATCTTTGCAGATAAATATAATTGGGGATATCATGATGGCTATCCGTCAAAACCAATTGGTCAATTTGGTTGGACTTTTACTATTTATTTATTGGGTAAATATGGTCATGAGTTACAACCTGACAATTTCTATGCGGAGAAATATCTAAGGGCATTCCCACACTTTTTAGCGTATTTTAACCCTAATAGTAGGTCTGTCAACAATCAATTCTGTAGCTGCTATACAGTACGAAGTTTTGATAGATTTTTAGAATGGTTTGGATTGGTAGAAATTCAAGTAGAGGGAAATAAATTTATTGCCAAAGACCAGAAAATAAAAAGTACTGAAATATTGACTAAAATATTCAATATTGATTTGTAGGGTAATGAGTAGTTCAAGAGGACAGCAAAATTGTTACAACTTAATTTTGCTGTTCTTTTGAATTATCGATATTGTTTTGTTCATTGAGTATCAGTATTGATTAGAAATGAAAAACAACCCTTCCTAGATTTTTATTACTACGAAAAACTTTCAAACAGTAAAATTTTAAAGATTTTCCCAGAATTCTAAAATCCAATATTCATTTGCCTAAATGGAAAAGTAATAGTAAAAGTTGTTCCCTCATTAATCTTTGAATCCAATGTAATGTTCCCTCCTAATAAATTAATATTCGATTTTGTAACATACAATCCCATCCCTTTTCCTTCTTTTGTAATGTCAAATCGTTGATACAGTTTAAATATCTTGTCACTGTTTTTTCCCAGTTCTATCCCTTTCCCATTGTCCTTAAAAGTGATTATCAAATTGTCATTATCCTTTCTTGAAGTAATTTCTATGATTGGTGCAATCCCTTCTCTTGCATATTTAATGGAATTGCTGATTAAATTATAAAATATACTAACCATATATGCCTTAACGGTAAGCATACCTGGTAATGCTGTAAAGTTGGATGAAATAGTAGCGCTAGACTCATGAATATTCTTTTCCAAAAGCAAGGTAACCTCCTCTAAAACATTATTAAAAAGAATTTCATGAAATTCTGTTGCCTTATTTCTTAATGACAATAATTCATTCAAATCCTTAATCACTTCGTCTAGTTTCAAGGCGCTAATGTGAATCATTTCGCCCATTTTTACAGTTTCATTCTGAGCTCTTTGTTGTTGAATGAGCTTAGTCATTCCCAAAATATTGGTGAGAGGAGAACGAAGGTTATGAGAAACGATATGAGAAAACTGTGTCAAATCCTCAATTGTAAGGGTCAATTGTTTGATTAGTTTCCGTTGCTCATCATCTCGCATTTTCCTCTCAGTGACTTCATGAAATATGGCATAAACCCCCTCAGATTCTTCTTTATTCGGACGTTTGATTAGCATTGAATTAATAGAAATCCAAGTCAAACTTTCATCGGGCTTATAAACACCCATCACAATTCCTGTTTGAGGTTCTCCAGTTTTTATAGTAACCATTGCAGGATGTTCTTCCCCACTAAAAGGTTCACCCGACTCTTTAATTGTTTTCCATCGTTCATCAATTGAAGTTCTCCCTGTAAGTTGATCATGTGTAAGTCCAAGAATCCGTTCGGCACTTGCATTACTAGCAATTATATTCCCATTCAAATCTTGCAAAACGACCCCTTCATCCATCGTATCCAAAATAACAGAATTGCGGCTTTCAATAGTTCGAATACTTTCCTCCGCTTTCTTCGCCTCAGTTATATCCTGATAAATACCTAATATCCTTGTTGCTTTACCGTTTTCGTTTCTATCGAGTACTTTTCCTGAAGCTATAAACCATCTCCATTCTCCCTCACTACTTAACATCTGATATTCGGAAGTAAAAAAGGAGTCAACTCCATCAATACAACCAATCAAGGCAGCTAATACCTTTTCTATTTCTTCAGGATGTAATAATTTCGCCCATTCATTATAATTAAGTTTCATACCCTTGAAATAGTAACCAAGAAAATCTGCCCATTGTTTATTGACGGTAATCTCTTGTGTTTCAACATCTAATTCCCATATCCCAATTCTACCGCTTCTTATTACAAGTTCAAGGTAATCACGTTCCTCAAGCAACATCTTTTGGGCTTTGAGTTCATCTGTAATATCCCTTCCCATACACTGTATTTCTAGGATATCCCCTTCCTTATTCCTGATAGCAACAAATTCCCAAAGTGTATTGAAATAGCCTCCTACAGGATTAGGTTTTCGCATTTTTACAGACTGAACACTTCCAGGTTTTTGGAACAAGGCGAAAATGGCTTTCTCACATTCTCCTAAATCCCCTTCGTGAATCGTTCCTCCAAAATGATGACCTAATAACTGTTCTTTTGTATAGCCAAACTTTTCACAGAAGGCTTCATTTACATAAGTATAATTGCCTTCCATATCAGTCCTTATCAAATAGGTTGTATTCGACTCAAGCATTGATACAAGTATAGAATCTTTCTGAAATAAATCATTTTCTCTTTCAATTAAGCTAGTCAAATCAATAATCCCAATATTAAAGAACGAATTTTCCGAAGGAACAGGTGTACTCACAGGAGTGCAACAGAACTCTAAATAAACAATATTACCATTCGACTTTTTGATAGGAAAAACCTGCTTCTCTTCACCCTTTGAGATAATGGCATTTCTGAGAAAGGGAAGGAAATCAGAAACAAATGTTTCAGGAATTATTTCTAGTATATTCTTATCTTTTATCTCATTTCCAATCCCAATATAGGAAAATAGTTCTTCAGCACGTTTATTGACTAGTCTAATCGTGAAGTTATTTTCCATAAGGACATTGCCCTGCTGCGTATTATCAAATAAGGCATTGAACATTGCATTAGCATGATTAATTTCCTTTTCTTTTCTTTCCAATTCCTCATTTGCAACTTTTAATTCATTATAAGCAATCTGTATTTCCTCATTTGTCGATTGAAGTTCCTCGTTATTCGTTTCTAATTCTTCATTACTCGATTGTAATTCCTCATTTGTAGATTGCATTTCTTCGTTCAAAGACTGCAACTCCTCATTACTTGTTTCTATTTCTTCAATATAGGATTGTAGGTGTTCTTTTGTAGCCGCTAGTTCCTGTTCAAGTTCTAATATCCGATTGTCATTTAGTCCCTTTTCATTCATATTTACAAAAGGAACACTTTCATCAGTGATTAGTTTTTCAAAAATTACCATTGCCAAATCAGGTAATTTTCCAAGTCCTCTCAGTGGCTTTACTATTAGCCTGACCCCATGAATCTTTTCAAACAATTCAAATCTTTTAGGCTTACCATATCCAGTTTCATTATGATTGAATGCATTTGCAAGCAAAGACCTTAACTCTATCAATAATTCAGGATTAATAAATTTCAGTAGATTAAAATTCATTGAGCCTGAAGGAAAGGAAACATAGAGGCGTACATCGCCCTCCACTTCTTGTATTTCAAATGAGTCATTGATGACAATAAAAGGATGTTCAAATGTAGAGTAAAGGGTTTCCTTTACCATCTCCTTCACAGTCAGCAACCTATTTTCAACTTTTGGTGTTACTTGAGGTAATAATTGAACTTGTTTTTGTGCCCTTAATCCCGAAAATCTAACAGTAGAAATAGAATTGCCAGGTTTTCTTTGAAATATCTTATTCTTTGAATTTACAACATTAAATAAATCACTAAACTCACCTACAGACTCCGATTTGCCTAAAAATAAATAAGAGTCAGGCAATAATGCGTAGTGGAAAACAGGCATAATCAGTTTTTGCAAATCAGCCCCGAAATAAATAAGCAGGTTTCTACAACTAATTAAATCAAGACGCATAAAGGGAGGATTGCTCGTAATGTCGTGGCGAGAAAAAAGCACCATCGAACGGATTGTCTTACTTAACTCCACATAATTTCCCTTTCTTGTGAAATAGGTTTCAATAGTTGCCTTATCTAGATGTTCCAATGCACTTTCAGGATAGATACCTCTTCTAGCAATCGAGATAGCCTTTTCGTCAATATCTGTGGCAAATATTTGAATGTTCAATTTACCTCGCTTTTCCCCAAGCATTTTACTAATGAGTATGGCGAGGGAATAGGGTTCTTCGCCTGTAGCACAGCCAGCCACCCAAATCCTTAGATGATCCTTTTCTCTTTTCGATGCAATTAATTTGGTCAAATAAACATGTAAGGCGTTGAAAGCCTCAGGATCACGGAAAAACTGAGTTACACCAATCAATATCATATTGAAAAGTTCATCCAATTCCTTTGGTTCATTCTTTATATAGGCAAGGTATTCGTCAATATTAGTAATATGAAGCTTTGCCAATCGTTTAGTGATGCGCCTACAAATAGTTGTGGGTTTATAGTTGGCAAAATCAGTTCCTGAACGAATTGACAATAGTTTGAAAATCTGTTGAAGGCTATTCCCCTGAACTTTCTCTATTTCAGTTTCCTTTTCTTGTTGCCAATTAGGGTTGAGAAGAAATGCTTTTATTTCCTCTCCCATTCGGGAAGGATGTTCTATTATATCCACCATACCTGTTTCTATAGCAGCAACAGGCATTCCATCATATTTGGCAGTTGAAGGTTCTTGTACAATTACCAAACCACCAGATTCATGTACAGCCTTTACTCCCGATGCACCATCAGAACCTGTTCCTGAAAGAATGACTGCGATGATATTAAAATCAAGATTATTACTTAAGGATTCAAACAAAATATCCACAGATGGCTTAGGACCAGCAAGAAAGCTTGGCTTTCTCAGTTCTATCCTGTTATTTTCAAGCACTATTTCACTATCCGGTGGGGTAATATATACGGTATCTGCCAATAAGGAACTTCCTTGTGAGGCCTCAATTACATTCAACTTGGTTTCTCTACTAAGCAATTGTACCAACATACTTTTGTGGGTAGGGCTTAGGTGTTGAGCGATAATGATAGAAGTATTTCGTATTTCTGCAGGGAGGTGAGAAAGGAAATCCTGTAATGCTTCAAGCCCGCCTGCTGAAGCACCTACGGCAATGATGGTATTCTCCTTCATGAGTCTAGTAATTAAGAGAACAAATGTAAAAAAATAAGTCATACAATTTATGATAATGGGAAAAAAGTTTTTACCAAAAACATCATTCATAGAAGGATATTGAACCCTAATAGAATTAGTAAAATGATTAAACCCAAAACTTCGTTACTTAATTTTCTTATTTTAAAATTCAAATTAACTAATCATTCAAAACATTAAATCAGTATAATAAATTACTTTACATCACTTTAGTCGTAGTAAAATCATTAAAATGATAAAATACTTTTTAGCACTTTGCTTTTGCCTCCTTTATTTCCTCAGTTTTTCTCAACTAAGAATGGTTGATTTTAATGAGGCTATTCCATCCAATTTTTCTACTAATGGTAATTCTAACCTCTCACTAAGTAATGAACATACTAAGAACGGTGCAAACGCTCTTGCTTGGAAAGTGGAAGCAGGCACTTCTCTTATAGTTGATAATCTTGCCATCCCATCGAGTGAGATTGCATCTACACAAGCAGGTTCTGCGCAGTTTTTTATTTATAGTAAGAATATCACCACAGATACGTTGGTTTTTCAGTTTTTTGATAAGGCAGGCAACCTAAAGAGAGAAGGACACTTATTACTCAATTTTAAGGGATGGAGAGATTATCACCGCAGTTATCGGTTTGATTATAATTTTGGTAATGAATTACCTGCCTTTGATTTGAATAAAATAAAGATGAGCTATCACCCTACCAATCCCTCTGCTAGAACAACTTTATATTTAGATGAGTTTAAGATAATTGGAGACACCAAAAAGAGATATCCTGGCCCACATTTAAAATTGGATGCCGTTCACTTCTATTCTTACCATTCTTCTGATGGAGGCCCCCTTAAGATAAGTTCCTATTCTCAGGATCCAGTTACTCCTGCAACCCCTTCTGAGTTGGAAGGGCTTAAAAAAGTAAAGAAAAACTACGAGCGCAGTGTTCGAACAGTGAGTGAGGCAAACCTAACGAAGGCAATCGATTATGTAGCTAGTTGCAACATTCATCGTAATTCAGATAATTCTATTACAGGAAAGGGAATTCAACTATTAGACAATACGGATACCCTCATCAAGCTTTCGAGCTATTGTGGTTATTTAGCTGAAGCGGCTATTCATAACAGAAATACGAAGGCGAAGGAGCAACTATTACTTTTTGTTGAATATTTATTGGATCAAGGGCTTGCAGAAGGAGGAAGGAATATTTCCGTCATCAGTAACTATGGGTTTGTCCGAACTTTTCCTATTGGTTTTTTAGAAGCATTGCCACTCCTTACTGATAGCCTACATTCCGAAGTGATGCAAATGCTTAAATGGTCTAATTATTACAATATTATCTACAATTCTGGCTCTACTGCAGGTGTCTTGACTGATTTTATATACCTAGTACCTAAGTTTATTTTTGAATTGGCTTTTCTAGAATCGGATAAGAATATTCAAGTAAGGGACTTAAAATGTATTTCCCGATTCCTTAGCAATTGGACTACTCCAACATTAGGTTCTACAGATGGTATCAAACCGGATGGGATGGGCTTTCATCATTGGACATCCTATCCAGGATATATGTACGCCTTCAATGTATTTGCCGATGAGGCATTTACCCTAAAAGGAACACCTTTCAGGATTACACAAACAGCCTATACCAATATGTCAAATGCATTTCGTGCACAATTATTGAGTTCATCGAGGGGAACAATCATTGCTAATTCCTACTCCGGAAGGCATCCATTCTCAAAATTAGCTATCAGCGAAGAATCAATTAGAAAATTCATTGAAGTGGGTGGCGATATCATTCATAAACCTTTTGAACCCGAACTTGCTTCACTTTATAATTATGTTTATGGCAA
>CANCKV010000096.1 GCA_947378615.1 Chitinophagaceae bacterium
AACACTTAAAAAAACTCATCATGATTGCAGTTGAAAAAAAATCCTTATTGGTCGGAAAGTATGTTTCCACCCAACATGTAGATAAAGTAATTAGAAATTACAAACAAGAGCGTTGGATACAAAATAGTGAAAGAATAGGTAAAGAAGATAGCCTTAGTGGATGGTGGAGTATTGAAGAGATAGAAGATTTTTTGGAAAAAGCTAAGATGTATGGGGGAGATGGGGTTAAATTTTATTTTGGTGCTTATGACAAGGATTATCAAGAACAACCTGAATATGCAGGAAGACAAACTTTGGTAATGGTAGCTACTAAACAAAAAGAAGGCAAAAATGGAACTACTGTCAACAAGGATATTTATGTAAATGAAGGCAACTCAAACAATATTTTGGCATATAACGCAATTAGACTCTGTCCTCCTTCTTGTGGTATTAATGGAGATTCAGATACTCCTGATGTGGGTGTTACTATTGTTGACAGAGGTTCAGATGGCTTAATGGTAATTTAATTGATGAAATCGAAACCATTCATTAAAAAAACCTCCTTATTTGGAGGTTTTTTGTTTTTTGAACAATTTTGCTTTATTTCGGGCTAACATGGCTGACAACTTTTACTATTTTATTATCTTTATTGGCATCATCTTGTCCTCTTTTCTTTTTTTGAAGAAGGATGATTCCCCCTATTTAAAATACTTTTCACCTTTTCTTAGTCTAACTCTAACCATAGAATTACTTTGTCTTTATTTGGCCAATCATTCCATTCACACAATTCCTATTATTAATTGCTTTAATATTATCGAAATGTGCTTTTATATGTGGGTATTAAGAAATATTATAAAAAACAAAAAAATAAAGAGAATAATAAATTTTCTTATTGTAGGATTTCCAATGCTTTGTTGTTTCAATTTACTTTTTTGGCAAGGAATAAATAATTATAACTCGATTACTTACTCACTAGGATGTCTCCTTATCATTTTCTTTTCAATTTATTTTTTCTTTGAATTATTTAAATTACAGTATGCTGTTAGGCTAATCATTGACTCAGGGTTTTGGATATGTACAGGATTATTGTTTTATCATTGTGTTAGCTTTCCTGTATTCGTATCAGCCAATCTTATGAAAAACTTTTCATTAAAATTAGGTGAAATTATATCTTTTATATTGATGATTATGAATGTTATCTTATATTCACTTTTTTGTATCGCCTTTTTATGCAGGATCAGAATCAGGAAATACTCTTTATAATAGCTATTGGAATATTAATTGCCTTGCTTTTAGTAGGGTTTATTATCACTATGTTGTTTTTTTATCAAAGAAGGCAAAATAGGCAAGAGAAGGAGATTGCAGCATTGACAGAACAATACCAAAAAGAGCTATTAGCTAGTCAATTAGAAATGCAGGATAGCACAATGAAACAAATTGGTGTTGAATTGCATGATAATATAAAACAACAGCTTGTTGTAGTAACCACTTCACTTAGGTATTTGCCTCTCGACGTAAGTAGCGATATCTATAGCACCATAAAAGAAATCAGGGAAGAGATAAATGGAATCATCAACGATATTGGAATGCTTTCACATAGCCTTCATTCAGATAGAGTTGCACAAGTTGGGTTGTTAGATTCTATAGATCAAGAGATATATAAATTCTCTAGAATCAAGAATATTGAATTGAAATATAACTGTCAAGTACGTTATAACTATTATGATGGTCAGGTCAGTACTTTCATTTTTAGAATGTTTCAAGAATTTTTGCAGAATATATTGAAACATGCTAAGGCTACAGAGGTTAACATAGATATATTTGACAATGAAAACAATGAGTTTGTCATTCGTGTAAAGGATAATGGAGTTGGTTTCAATACTTCAAATAGGCAAAAGTTGAGTTCAGGATTAGGATTAAACAATATCTATAATAGGGCTAAACTCATTGGAGCAACTATAAATATTGAAAGTCTATTAGGTAATGGAACAACAGTTTCCTTACTTTTACCAATACCCAAAGAATAAAGGTTGCTTTGAATTTTTGAAAGGGAATAATTTACTGATATGGCACTAAAAGAAAAGAGTATTACAGTAGCATTAGCAGACGATCACCAATTAGTAAGAAGTGCAATGGCTAGATTGGTTGCATCATTTGCAAGTTGTACCATCTTGTTTGAAGCTGAAAATGGAGAGGAGGTTCAAGAAAAACTTAAAAACCATATCATCCCCGACGTATTATTGCTAGATATTAGTATGCCGGTTCTTGATGGCTTTGATACGGCTATTTGGATGACTAAGCATTACCCACAAGTTAGAATCATTGCATTAACGATGAATACCGACGAAAGGAGTATTGTAAAAATGATGCGCAACGGAGCAAAAGGATATCTTTCGAAGAATACGGAACCACCTGAACTTTTATTAGCAATTGAAACGGTGGTTATTAAAGGCTTCTATTTGCCCGAAGAAATATCTTGGAAATTTGTTCAGGGTATTCAAAGCGAAGCAAATTTACCTGCCGACCCATCTAGCCTTAATGAAAAGGAAAAAGAATTCCTTACTATGATTTGTACAGAAATGTCGTATGATCAAATTGCTAAAAAGATGTGTATTGGCGTTCGTACAGCCGATGATTACCGTGCAACTCTTTATGAAAAACTAAAAGTCCATTCTAGAATGGGACTTGCTTTATATGCGATTAAGAATGGCATTTCCGATGCAGTAAGCTAACTGAATTATAATAATATTCCCTTTAATTAAATATTTATTCAGTTTTATTTAATAGCCTTTTATCTTCGCCCTCTTATGCAATTTAAAGATATTGTTGGTCAACAAGTAGTAAAGCAACATTTGATTGAAATGGTGGAACAAAACCGTTTGAGTCATGCGTTGCTATTTTTGGGTAAAGAAGGTAGTGGTGCATTACCATTAGCCTTGGCATTTGCTCAATTTGTAGTTTGCCAGCCAGCACCATCGCCTGTAGTAGAAGACTTATTTGGAGGTATGTCGGCTCTTGAATCAAAGCCCACCTATATATCTCCTGATGCTCTCTCAACACAAGAAAACTTTATCCGAGCAGAAAATTTAGTTCATCCTGACTTACACTTTACCTATCCTGTGATTCCTAGAAAACCCGGCGACAAACCCAAAAGCAGTGACTATGGTTCCGAATGGCGTGAATTTATAAAGACTTCTCCCTATAGTAATGCATACGATTGGTTGCAGTTTATTGGTGCAGAGAACAAGCAAGGGAATATTACAGCTGATGAGTGTAATGACATCATGAGACAATTGAGCTTAAAAAGCTTTGAAAGTGCTTATAAAGTTCTTGTTTTATGGATGCCCGAATACTTAGGAAAAGAAGGAAATAAGCTATTGAAGCTGATAGAAGAACCACCTGCAAATACACTATTTATATTAGTTGCTGAAGATGAGGAAAATATTCTTCCTACAATTTTAAGTAGGTGTCAGTTAGTTAAGATTCCAAGACTTGAAATTGAAGATGTTGAAGCCGCTTTAATAAATAGGGCAAATGCATCTCCTGAAATTGCGGCACAAGTAGCAGCTATTTCTGATGGGAACTATCGGGAGGCCTTGCAATTATTGCAACATAATGAGGAAGATTGGCAAAGCCTTTTGAAAGAATGGTTGAATAGTACTTTGCGTGGAGGCCCCATTAAACAAGTAAAATTTGCTGATGATGTGAGTAAATTAGGAAGAGAAAAGCAGAAACAATTTCTTCGATATTTTAATCATTTAATTGGGCAGAGTATTCGAATTAAAGTTTTAGGAACGAATGCTTTTGCAATTGCTGAATCAGAAAGGGATTTTGCACAAAGACTAAATAAAATAGCCTCTGTAAGTCAACAACAGGCAATCTTAGAAGAATTGGATAAGGCTACATATTACATTGAGCGTAATGCAAATGGAAAGTTGTTGTTTTTGGCATTAACTATAAAGTTTTATCATATCCTACAAAACAAAGTTGTCCCGACAATGAATTAAGTAACTTCTTGAAGGCAACTGATGTTGGAAAGTTTTTCAATAAAAAAATATTCCCCTTCTGCTGAAATACATATTAAACTGATTCTTATTCCTTCCAACAACCTAGTTGAAGCAAAACTTTTGTAACTTCATCTGAATCATGCGTACCAATCAATAGCTTCTTCCCCTCTTTTATTTCTAATTGAATACCCTGATCACCCGAAACGCTTAATGATTTATTATTTCCCCATCCTTTCATTCCCCAACCACCATATTCTCCTACAGCACTATACTTCCTCACATAACATTTGTTGAGTTCAGCCAAAGAAAAATATTTATACTTTGTATGAAAAGGGAAGAAACGAACATAAATACCATCTGATTTTATGACAGTTTCGAGTTTCATTATACCAAATAGAATAATGATAAAAAATGGAATTAAAACAGATACAGTAGTAACGACTATTAAACCTTCGTTCGACATTGGTCTATTCCCAAAAGGTTCACCCCAAAACAACTGCTTAATTAATCCATAAATAGCAGGGATAGAAACAAATACGAAAATTGAAATCAATAATACCCATAATAGTATTTGTTTGAACCGTTGAGACTCTTTAAATAAAATAGTAACTGTCATTAGAATAAACCTTTTAGTGAAAAATAAATGGACTTTAAAAGTTGAAAGCAAATAAATTTCATACGCTAAATCTTTCATCTATTAAATTAAAAAGGGGTTTCAGTTAATACCGAAACCCTTTTAAAGTTGTTATTCAGCTATCAAAATTAGCTAGAGTGGTCTCAACAGGGCTACACACATATTTGCTGAAACACTTACTATCATTGAATTGTACCATTTTTATAAAAATGCTATGTAAAACATTAATACTTATTGTGCTAAGGAAAAGTGACAGTGGTAATATTTCCACAACTTACATTTGCGGTGAAAGATTCGTCAGTTGGAGAAATAAGATACCCACTTAATTGTAATACCCTAACTGTATGATTACCTACTGGAACTTCAGATACAGTGTGTGTAGAACCACCATCAACACTTGAATATTGTACAATACCATCTATAAATACTTCATAAGGATTAACAGAAGTACTAACTAATTGAATTTTTCCTTCTGATGACAATATTATATTGTTGTAAGTGTTTAAAGTATTCAAAACAAGTGGCGTACTAAAATGTGTTGCATTATGATAATTATCCAAACAGCCACTAGTCACATAAAAATAATAGGCCATTGATGAAAGATTTGATTTAATATCAAAATAACCGTTTGCATCTGTTATTGCTGTTGCGACAGGATTAGCTTTAGTTTTAAAATCTGTTACATTAGTATATAATGTTACAGTGGCACCCTCAACAGGGGAACCAAGACTATTTGTAACTTTTACTTTTAATTCTGTAGGGTCAAGTGTTGTTTGTGTACTACTTGAACCACTATCTTTTGAACATGAGTTCAAAAGAATTATTGACATGAAGAACATTATTATGTTCTTAAAAATTGAGGTAAATTTCATTTTAATAATTTTAGAAATTTGAGATTGTATTTTTTTGTAACTAAACTAATTGATTGTAGTTCTAATTTTTACAATAGAACCACTTAAACGTAGAAAAACTAAGAACTATTAAAATATAGTTTCCAATAATTGAATGTTTCTTGATGGATAAATTCGAATTGCTTTTTCATGAATTTTATTTTTAAATAAGAAGCAACATTACTAAACTTCTTTTAATTCAGGCATATTGAAAGAAGTTCTTTTATTTTCTTCCAGTACAGAAGCATATTTTTCTAAAAGTTCAACATATTTTTCTTTCCAAATAGATTCTTCGATATTTATTGACTTATCAATTAATTTGTCAGTCATTTTCATTGGTTCAGATTCTTTATAATTTCCAAGACTTGCATTATATAAATCTTCAAAGAAATTGTGTTCTAAAGCTAATCCAATCCTTTCTAACAATGACAAATCAATACTTTCCCTGTTATAAATATCATAAACATTTTCTCTTGACTTATTGATTTTTTTAGCTAAAACAAGTGCTGTCATACCTCTGTATTCCAATATCTGTTTAATTCTCTTACCAATATGTATTTTCATATTGCAAAAATCCACCACAACCTCTTTAGAATAATTTATGTGCATTTTGAATGAATTGTCATTTTAACAAAAATAAATTTTGATGTATCAAAATATTTCCACAATATTTGTAATGCAATTGACCACCATCAAATGCTCAATTACAATGAAAAATTATAATAAATGAAAAAGTTGGTAAAAAATATTGTAAAGTCTGTTCTTTCTAATCATAGGTTATGGTTTGATTTGTTAATTGTTAGTAATTACTGTGGTGGTCAATTTACACGCATAACAAGAACATTTAGGGTGGCATCTGTAAGGATGCTGCCCTTTTTTATTTATGCAATTGTGCAGCCAAATTGTTATCATTTTTTCATCATAAGGAACACGGAAATGTATTTCTATACAGTTTCCTCTTTATTTAACTATTCATCAACAATAAAACCACAGTAATGAATACATCACAACATTCTACACAATTGAACCTGGTAAGCATCATTGAAATGAAAGCGGTCTTGGAAGAAATGGTTAAGCCATTGCAAGATGAAATCAAACGCCTTTGCCTGTTGGTAGAAGGTAACAACCAAAATATTAGCATTAAAGAATTTGCGGAAAAAGCAGGACTTAGTGTTCCCACTATTAGGGGCATGATGGAACGCAAACAAATAAGCTACAATCAAGCTGGAGACAAAAAGAAAATTACCATCCCTATTTCAGAATTATTAAAAATTAAGCAATTATGAAAGAATATACATTTTCTGTACAAAGAGAGATTTTCTTTATTCTTTACAAACGGTTATCAATAGATAAGCGAATTGCATTTAAGGCTTATATCAAAGCAATATGCCAATTGAATAAAGTACCTCCTATTTCATTAAATACAATACTGCAAAACAAATTTCACATATTGTATTTCACACATACAAAATTTACGATGCAAAGTATGGCTGATTTTCATATTCATTCAATTACTAAAAGACATTCAAAACATACTTATGGCACTAACTAAAAAGGCACAGGCATATAAAAATGCTGTTGGCGTGAGGGTTCATATTTCACCAGGAGATTGGGTGATTGTTCATTTTGTCAAAAGCAATATTTGTTCTGAAGAAAAAAGGATAGGATGGTATGCTTATAATGTCAAAGTAAAAGTTGAAGAGGTTTATAGTGTATGCTTTACATTTTTCTTTAATAATCAAAAATGTTATGAACTTATTGAAGATGCAAAAAAAGTTAGCAACCCTCAAATAGATTTATTTCAATACACAAATTATTTAACTAGTTATGGCACTAACTAAAAAAGCACAGGCTACAGAACCTTCACTAGTACCCACTTTAGAAGGTGGCTACGATTGTATTTGGTTTGAGAAAAAAGGAACGAATGTAAAGCCACATATTACCAGGATAAACAATGAAGCTGAGGCAATTGCCTTTGTTGAAAAAAAGCATGTGGAACAAGTGCTGCATAAAATAAGTGGTTGGTATGCTCAACAGGTTTTTATCAGGTACCATGTAAGCGAAACCGATTACATGAATATTAAGCCAAGATTAGAGACTTTAGGACGTGCTATTGACAAATTGCGCAATGTGGCGACCAATAGAACGGAATTGTGCCATCTATTGAACAATCATGTGATAGAAATGATTGAGGTTTGTAAACCATCCAAAAGAAGCACATTCAGAGCAAGTACAGAGTTATTAATAGCGGACTTAAAAAGCTATTGCGAACGGATTTTATTAAAACGATAAAATCTATCATATAACAGAAAAAGCATAAAAAACGGGTAAACCCGTATAAAACACCCCTCCTAGATAATATAGAAATAACTGTCAGATTTGAGGGTATTTATAGTGAAAAATTTAGATTTATGGAAGGATTACAGATTTTATCAGATTTGCAAAATGTATCAGAAAGGACACCGAGCCGCCTTGAAATGAATCATAAGCGTGTAAAAGCCCTTTCCTTATTGCGCTGTAAGAATATTAGATATGCAAATGATTTAAATTCATTCCGTAGTGAGTTTATAATTGATGATATTGCTACAAACGATTTTTTAGATAAGTACCGTAACCAATTAGTTACCTGTTGCGGTTGTGCATTAGGTCAGGTAAACCCGAACGATAAGCAAAACCATGTGGCATTGAAAACTGCAAGGTTCTGTAACCATCGCCTTTGCAATGTTTGTAACTCTTTGAGGGCAAAGAAACTACGCCGCAAATACTTTGCTTTCTTTAATGATGAAACAAAGGATATTCCTATCAAGAAAAAACAGGCCCATTTCTTTAAAAACCTTGATAAGGATAATATTCAAGTGTCAAATGATGATATTGAAATTGTAGAAGATGAAAGTTTAATACATGAAATTGATTCTGATAAAAGTATCGATGAAATAATTGAGGTTATTCAGGACGGATTGAAGAAAAAGAAATCGAAGAAAAAAAATAGTGTTGCCTTTTACATATCAGGAAAGGAACTAGCGGAAAACCTCGACTTCATGCACCTAACATTAACCGTTCCCCACAAAAACGGACTTTGGAACGGCAAAGAATACTACGCACAGGAATTGTTGGATTGTTTCCATACGATGCGCAAATGTGAATGGTGGAGTAAATTAGTTTATGGTGGTGAGGCATGTGTGGAAACTACTCAAAGCGAAGAAAATAACCTACACATACATATACATGCCTTGTTGATGGTGGATAGGAACACCAAAGGAAGTCGCAACCAACTACTATTAGAGATATTGGAAAAATGGAATGAATTAACGGTTGATAGGACATTAGACGAAACCTTTTTCAGTAAAGAAAGGAGAGAAGGCATAACGAACATGTTGGCTTTCTTGAAACCAAAGATTTATCATATAGAGACAGCTGATAAGAAGATTTCGAGCGAAAATAGATTACCCAATAACAATGACCCTTTTCTGCAAAAA
>CANCKV010000097.1 GCA_947378615.1 Chitinophagaceae bacterium
AAACCGAGTCATCTCGGCGATTTGAAAAACCCATTCTTACTCATCAATAACACGAGTACTATCAATTCGGGAAGTTATAAATTGGAGATTCTTGGATAAGAGTTAAACTATGAGTGACGAAATATGGGTTATGAGTTTATAAGTTTTGAGGTAGTTATAAGGGAGGCGGCCAATTGGGTTTAGCCTCCTTTTTTATTTACTGAGAAGGTTGTAACTTAAGGTAATTATAGAAAAACAAGAACACTAAGTTTTATACTCTAATTGATGAATAAAACAACTTTGCTAAACTATTTGAGTAATTTGTTTTGTAAAACAATTTGCATCAATAGGAATAACTTATACCCTACAACTTCCATTAAATTAGAATCCATTATAAATCCATGTGTTCCTTGTAAAATACATTGTGTTCGATGTGGTATTTTCTACTCAATAGTAACCAAAATTCAAAACGTAACACTTAATAAACACAACTCCTTAGATTTGCCGTCTTAAATTAAATCAATATGAGTAAACATGCTTTCGTTTTCCCAGGTCAAGGTTCACAATTTATAGGAATGGGAAAAAGTCTTTATGACAATAATGCTAGTGCAAAAGAACTATTTGAAAAAGCAAATGATATTTTAGGTTTCAGAATTAGCGACATTATGTTTGCCGGAACTGATGAACAGCTTAAACAAACTAACGTAACACAACCTGCCATATTCATTCATTCGGTTGTTGCATATAAGTCGTTAGAAAATCCTATTCCTGATATGGTTGCAGGTCATTCTTTGGGAGAGTTTTCAGCTTTAGTTGCAAATGGTACACTTAGTTTTGAGGATGCTTTGAAATTGGTGAGTATTCGTGCAAATGCAATGCAAAAGGCTTGTGAGAATACGCCTGGATCAATGGCAGCGGTTCTTGCATTGGCAGATGATAAGGTAGTAGAAATATGTGCGGCTATTCAATCGGAAACAGGAGAAGCTGTCGTTCCCGCAAATTTCAATTGTCCCGGTCAATTAGTGATTAGTGGTTCTGTGGAAGGAATTACTATTGCTTGCGAAAGATTGAAGGCAGCGGGTGCAAAGCGTGCATTAGTATTACCTGTAGGTGGTGCCTTTCATAGTCCGTTGATGAATTCTGCTAAACAAGAATTGGCTGATGCAATTGAAGCAACCACATTTAAAACGCCACTCTGTCCTGTTTATCAAAATGTTGTAGCTAAAGCTGTGACAAATCCTGTTGAAATAAAAAACAATTTGGTAGAACAACTTACGGGTGCAGTTAGATGGACACAAAGTGTGGAGGCGATGATTGCAGATGAGGCAACGACTTTTACAGAGGTAGGACCAGGAAAAGTATTACAAGGTTTGATACAGAAAATCAATAAACTAGCAATAGTAGAAGGTGTCAGTTAGTTCTTGAGTTATGAGCTGAATTATAAGTTATGAAATATGAGTTATGAAATATGAGTTATGAAATATGAGTTATGAGTTATGAACTATAAGTTATGAGTTGGAAGAAGAATGCTCAATGTTTTAAATAGGTTAAGATGAGTACTCAAAAGGACGGTAAATGATAGAAATAGGAGAAACTGCATGTAAAACAAACACATTTTGTTTTATTTGTAAATAGTAGGTTCCCGTTTCTAACATATATCGTCCTTTCAGGACTAACATAGAAAAGTATTATTGTAAAAAGTATTTTATTAAAGACCTCCTATATAAATTGGTAAAATTTTCAAATCTTAAAAATAATTTACTTGTGATAAGAAAAAGTCTTCAACTTTGCCGCAAATAACGAATGCATGCTTACAGTAGAAAGAAAGAATAAAGTAGTTAGTGTACACGAATTTGCAGATGTGGTACTCAATGAAGCCACGAATCAATACACTCTTTACGCCAATAAATCGTATGAAATAAATGAAACCCTTACTTTTTTTACAGCAGGAGAAATTTTTACAGAACCTAATTCACAGACAATTCAAACAGGTAGTCATAAACATATTACCCTTGTTCCTAGGTTTTTACAGTATATCAGGCATAGTTGTGAACCAAATGTATTTTTCAATACGAGCAAAATGAAACTTGTTTGTATAAAACCTATTACCGCAGGTGATGAATTATGTTTTTTTTATCCATCTTCCGAATGGAAAATGTCACAACCACTCATCTGTAATTGTGGTTCATCTGAATGTTTAGATATTATTCAAGGGGCAGCCTACTTAGATAATGAAACATTAAGTAAATATGATTTTTCGGATTATATAAAACAACATATTGTTGCAAAAAGCAATAAAGTAATCAATCAGTAAACATTTCTATTGATTGTGGTATTATAAAGTAGCTTTTAACACAAGGAAAACAAAGAAAATATAGGGACACAAAGGTTTGTTATGGCTATGTATTTCTTTTGCGTTCCTTAATATGCTAAGTATCAGTCACATCTCCTACTTATTTCAGCACTTGAATCAATTTACTACTTTAGCCTTCACCTTATACCCTACACCTTACACCCTATAGCTAATACCTTACTTACAACTTATTACTTTCTAAGATTCACTTTTCATTATTTCCTTTTCTTTTCTCCACCATTTGAAACCGATATAGGTCATTATAGCTAAAGGTGTGAACATGAGGTATAATATTCCTTTATTCAAAGAATGTGCAGGCCCTTCGCCAAGTTGTTCTGCTGTTTTGGTACAGATACTACATTGAGCAAAAGAAGAATGCATGAATGTGGTGAAAAACAAGATTGTTATAATAGAGAAAAATATTTTTGCCCTCATGTAAATAATATTATTTGGCAAATATATAGTAGCAACACATTGAATATTTTCGAGATAGTATTAATTGTTCAAAAGTGGTCATAGAAATAAGAATATGGAATTTGTGTTTACCAAAAAGAAGCTTATAACACATGTAAATAAGGGAAAATCAAAGAAGACTCAATTTTAATTAAATGAATGGAAATGTTCTAGTTAAAATGATAACACCTTGTAGTTCTCTGTGAAAACCTCTGCGAACATTGTGGTAAAAACCCTTTAGTGATAACAGAATTTGCGCATATTTCTGATTAATAATTTTACAAACAATGCTTTTCTTACTTTTGCCCGAATTATTAAATTACGGTTACCCGATAATATGGCATCATTACTCAATCAAATAGATAATAATAAATTGCCCAAGCACATTGCAATCATCATGGATGGCAATGGAAGATGGGCTGCAGAAAAAGGAGAGGAGCGCTTGTATGGACATTTTCATGGAGTAGAAAGTGTAAGAAATATTGTGGAAGGCTGTGCAGAAATAGGTATTAGCTATCTTACCCTTTATGCATTCAGCACAGAAAATTGGGACAGACCACAGCCGGAAGTAAATGGATTAATGACCTTACTCGCTGAAACTTTGAGAAAGGAAATTCCTTTGTTAAATAAACACAACATTAAATTGCATATTATTGGTGATATGGAAATGTTACCTCAATTTGCTGTTGATGCATTACAGGAATCTATCGACATGACAAGTCATAATAACGGGCTTAATTTAATCATGGCGTTGAGTTACAGCAGCAGGTGGGAGTTGATAAATGCTGTTAAGAAAATTGGCTTAGATGTTGCTTCAGGCATCATAAATCCATCTGAAATCAATCAAGATACTTTAGAAAGTTATCTAACAACGAAAAATTTTCCAGACCCAGAATTAATGATAAGAACTAGTGGTGAATTTAGAATCAGCAATTTTTTGTTGTATCAATTGGCTTATACTGAGTTATATTTTACCGATACCCGTTGGCCTGACTTTAGAAAGGAAAATTTATATGAAGCCATCATTGATTTCCAAAATAGAGAAAGAAGATTTGGGAAAACAGGCTCCCAAGTTCAACAAGAAGAAGCAATTTGAGACATTAAATGAACCAAAAAAGTTGTTTAATTTCTTATTTAACAAACACTTTTAAATTATGCCGTTAATTTGCCACTTTTAAAGCAAATTGAAAATTAAATTATTGAGAGCTTCAGATTACAAACAGCCTTCAGGTAAAATACAAATTCACGGGATGCACCAAGCGTATAAGTTTCTTTTTTTAGCTTTCATAACAACGTTTTTTTCTTTTACAGTTAAATGTCAGGAGAATAATTCTGACACAAGTATTACTTCAATAGATGCCGATTTAGTAAATATTTTTACTCAGAAGGTTCCCAAAAAGTATAAGATAGCCTCTATTAAAGTGGTCGGTAATAAATTTTTCGACGAAAATTTACTCATTTCAGTTTCTACATTAAATATTGGGGATGAAGTAACAATTCCTGGAGGTGATAATTTTTCGAAAGCCATTAATAAGCTTTGGGCACAAAATTATTTTAATAATATTGAAATTTATATTACTAAACTAGAAGGTAAAAACATCAATATCGAAATTTCAGTAACAGAAAGACCTCGATTAGCAAAATATAATTTTATAGGTATTAAAAAAGGAGAGGCCGACGATTTGAGAGCTAAAACAGGATTAGTGATTGGCAGGGTAGTAACCGAAAATATGAAACGTACCGCTCTTGAAGCAATCAATAAATATTATAGTGAAAAAGGATTTCAGGATTCAAAAACTGAGGTGGAAGAAAAAAAAGATAATAGTCTTCAAAATTCTTTGCAAATAAATTTTATCGTTGATAAAGGAGTTAAAACAAGAATCAACAATATCAATTTTGCAGGCAATACAATAGATCAATATAAATTAAAATCAAAACTCAAAGATACTAAGGAACAATCTAGATTGACTTTATATCCTCCCGATAATAAAGGTGGATTTATAACTCCTAAACCATATAATTTTCAAGATTATTTAGCCGATAAAGGTTTCTTAACCTACTCTCTTACAAAAAAGGTATTAGATCCTTATGTAAGAATCAAATTCTTTACTTCTGCCAAGTTTAATGAAAAGAAATATGCTGACGACAAAGAAAAATTAATTGATTATTACAATAGCTTAGGATATAGGGATGCCGCAATTGAAAAGGATAAAGTATTTAAAAATTCAAAAGGATCTTTGAATATAGATATTCAAGTAAAAGAAGGACACAAATACTATTTTGGTAATATAACATGGCGTGGAAATACAAAGTATAATGATTCTCTTTTGACAGCTATTCTAGGTATTCAAAAGGGCGATATATACAACTTAGAAGTATTAAATAAAAAACTAGGTAAGGGTGCACCCGAAGGAACCGATGTTAGTACACTCTATCAAGATGATGGTTATTTATTCTTTAGAACAGATCCAGTAGAGGTTGCAGTTTATAACGATACAATAGACTACGAGATTAGAATTGTGGAAGGGCCACAAGCCACTATCAAAAATATTCGGATTACAGGGAACGAAAAAACAAAGGAATATGTTGTTAGAAGAGAAATAAGAACTATTCCAGGAGATAAATTTAGCAAGTCTAATTTGATTCGTTCACAAAGGGAAATTGCACAATTAAACTATTTTAACCCTGAAAAGATTGGCATTAATCCTATTCCAAACCCCGATGATGGAACAGTTGATATTAATTATTCAGTGGAAGAAAAATCAAGTGATCAACTTGAATTAAGTGCAGGATGGGGTGGTAATATTGGTTTGACAGGTACCTTAGGCGTAACATTCAATAACTTTTCTCTAAATAATATTTGGCACAAAAAGGCATGGGATCCATTACCGATGGGTGATGGTCAAAAGCTAAGTTTGAGGGTACAAAGTAATGGTAAGGCATTTAGGTCTTATAACTTTTCATTCACAGAACCTTGGTTAGGTGGTAAAAAAAGAAATACCCTTACCTTTTCTATTTATGATACCAAATATGCAAACGCATACGATCCTACTACAGGTACTTATACAAGCAGTGCTGCAAATTCATCTTATATCAGAACGACTGGTTTAGGAATTAATTTAGGAAAGCAATTGACGTGGCCTGATGATTATTTTTCATTGTCAACAGGTATCAACTTTGCTAGATACAAACTAGTCAACTATTACATCGATCGAGTAAACCTTCCTGGTTTTAATAATGGATTTTCACATAATCTGAATTTAAAATTTGCTGTTCAAAGAAACTCAATTAACCAACCTACTTTCCCAAGTAGTGGTTCAAACTTATTGATGAGTTTAGCTTTGACACCTCCTTATTCATTGATTTGGCCTGAATTGGTCAAAGAATCAAATCCATATAAATGGATTGAATATTACAAGTGGCGTTTTACGGGTGAGTGGTATGTACCACTTACAAGACCTACAGGAGAGGACAGAAATCAATCTTTAGTATTAAAGGCTGCGGCAAAATATGGTTTCTTGGGTAGATATAATAAGGCCTTAAATATTTCACCTTTTGAACGTTTTCAGGTGGGAGATGCTGGTTTAGCCAATCAATTTGCCCTTTTAGGATATGATATCATTGCTCAAAGAGGTTATCCTGTATATCAATCCTCTAATCCAACTGTCAATCCAGAACAAACAGGAGCAAGTGAGTACTTTACTCTATTCAATAAATATACTTTAGAACTTAGATACCCATTAAGTTTGAATGCAAGTAGCACAATTTATGCCCTTACATTTTTTGAAGCAGCAAATGGATGGTATAATGTACAGGATTACAATCCATTTCAATTGCGCCGTTCGGTGGGTGTTGGTATGCGTTTCTTCCTTCCTATGTTTGGTTTACTAGGTTTTGATTATGGTATAGGTTTGGATCGTATGACATCGGGTGTTAGTTTGAAAGATGCAGCAAGATTTACCTTTATGCTTGGCTATGAACCAGAATAAAGAAACTTGGATAGAATTATACAAGAATACAAGTTGTTTTTGTCAATATTTCAAAATATAAATAATGACTAGATTTATTTTTATTGTTCTATTATTTTCTACTGTATCAATCAATGCTACAGCACAGAGATATGCCATCATTGATACAAAATATATTTTGAGTAAAATTCCAGATTACAAGGATGCTGACTTGAAAATAAAATATGTGAGTGAACAATGGCAGCGAGATATAGATAATAAACAAGCTGGACTCGATAAGATGTATAAGGATTTTGATGCAGAACAATTTATGCTGTCAGATGATTTGAAAAAGAAAAGACAAACCGAACTCTTAAACAAAGAAAAAGAGGTAAGAGATTTACAGAAAAAAAGGTTTGGTTATGAAGGTGACCTTTTTAAAGAGCGGGCGAGAATCGTAAAACCAATTCAGGATAAAGTATATAATGCCATTCAAAAAATTGCTGTAGCAAGAAGCTATGATTTTATTCTTGATAAAAGTGAAGGCATTACTGTTATATTTGCTGACCCTAAATTGGATAAAAGTGATGATATACTTAGAGAATTAGGTATAACTATTACAAAATAAGGAGTTTGAGAACTCAATTAATAAACAAAAATAAATAAAAGTAAATGAAAAAAAGTTTAGTAGGATGTTTGGTATTAGCAGCAAGTATTTTGTTTAATACCAATACTAAAGCACAAATGAAAATTGGAACCTTTGATGAGCAAAGCGTATTAGGATTGATGCCCGGAATACAAAAAGTTGATACCATTTTACAACGTTATGTTGCAGATTCATTAAAACCAGAATATGATTATGAATTAAGCGAAGTAATGCGTTTAGATAGTACCTTCAAAAAAGATTCTGCAACCATGCAGCCTGGAACACGTGGAATCATGCAAAAAGAAATTAATCAGCATAAATATAAAATTGTCAATTGGCAACAATACCAAAACCAAATCTTAGAGCGTAAGCAAGAAGAATTGCTATATCCTTTCAAACAAAAGGTATATGCTTCTCTAGAAAAAGTAATTAAGGAACAAAAATATACGCATGTTTTCAAGAGTGATGTTCTTTTGTTTGCTCCACCGAGTGATAATCTAGTCATTAAAGTAGCTTTGGATTTGAAACTTAAGTTCCCTAAGGATATTGAAGATCAACTTCGTGCTGAAGGATTGTTAGATAGTAGTCCTGCAAATAATACTACAAAGCCCGCAGTTAGACCTGCAGTTAAACCTGCAAACAAGAATTAATTAAAATAGAATTTTCAAAAAAAGGCTAAATAATAAAAGGCTGTACAATATTGTATAGCCTTTTGTTGTTTTTAGATACAGCTCTTTCTTTGCCATAAAGCGAAAAAGACTTACTTAACGTGAGTTTTGGATGTTTTTTAAATAAATATTGACGGCAATCGCTCTAGATAAGTATAAGCACATAAGCCAGCAAAAACATTCAGTACTGCATTTATTGGGTTTCTATGTCTAGTATGTTCAATATTGCATACCGTTTTCAGAATATCATTTACAGCTTCAATCATACCTCTTTTCTTAAGCAAAAGTTTATGACCAATAGGCATCAATCTGTTTTTCATATTGTTTTTGATGCCTGTAACTAGTTGAAGTCCACCTGCAAAGAGTTTTTCGAATGCCTTTTGATTAATGAACCCCTTGTCTGCAAAAGCCAATCCATGTAATCCATTAAAAAGGTTCATCATTGTCTTAATATTATTGTCTGCATTATTGCCTTTTGTGAACATGAACCTGACAATTTCACCAAAGGCATTGACCACTAAAAATAACTTGAATCCGAAAAACCATCCAGTTGAAGACTTTCCTCGTTCTGCACTATTGGCAAACACCTTGTGATTATTGATACGCCTGTTGTTACAAACCTTGAGAGTGGTAGAATCGGCATAATACAAACCACAAAGAGCCCCAATTCTACAACATTGCACATAAAGTACCATTAGGGGTAACAATCTAGGCTTCAGTTGTACAAACCTAGTGTAGCTTGGTGCTTTTGGGAAATATTCCCTCATACATCCATTTTCTA
This sequence comes from Chitinophagaceae bacterium, assembly GCA_947378615.1. Taxonomy (GTDB): domain Bacteria; phylum Bacteroidota; class Bacteroidia; order Chitinophagales; family Chitinophagaceae; genus Parasediminibacterium. The sequence continues at coordinate 8,828 of CANCKV010000097.1, forward strand.
CTAGGTCTTTATAGTAATATTCAAAGCATTTATATCCACTAAGATGATACAAAATTTCAATGGTCATCATCTCAGAATGGCTCAGACTAGGCTTATTGACTGCGTGAGGACTACCCGAACCAATAAGGCTATTAGAAAAAA
>CANCKV010000098.1 GCA_947378615.1 Chitinophagaceae bacterium
AAGCCCCAACGACCTGCAGGAATTCTACCCAAAATTGCTTGACTTCTTTCAGGATCTTCTCTTAAAGCAGTTGTATTAGCAGTAGAAATATATCCTGGAGCAATACCATTTACATTTACTCCACTACTAGCCCACTCATTTGCAAAAGCTTTTACCAAACCTGCTACGGCAGCTTTACTTGCAGTGTAGCCAGGTACGTTGATACCACCTTGGAAAGAAAGCAAAGAACAAGTAAATACAATCTTGCCATCTTTACGGGCAATCATGTCTCTACCGAATTCACGAGCCAAAATAAATTGTGCATCAAGATTCAATGACAATAATTTATCCCAATATTCATCAGGATGTTCTGCAGCAGGTTTTCTAAGAATCATACCTGCATTGTTGATTAAGATGTCAACAGGTGCATTTTCTGCTTTTACTTTGGCAATAAAAGAATACAAATCAGCCCTGTCAGTCATATCACAAACATAGGGTTTGTAAGTACGACCTAAAGCTTCTACTTGTTTACTTACTTCACTACCTTCAAGTTGCATGTCAACAGCAACACCAATGATATTTGCACCGGCTTCTGCCAAAGCAACTGCCATTGCTAAACCAATTCCACTACTACAACCAGTAACCAATGCGGTTTTACCTGTTAATTCGAATGTGTTAATTACGCTCATAACTGTATTTGTTATTATTAATTGAAAAAATATTTATTTGGACAAAAGGTTAATAAAAATCATTTTGAATTAATTTCGGTACGGGAAATAAAAACATTTTTGATTTGGGAACGTTCCCCATTTGAAGCATAATAATGGTGCTTTTTGAAAAATTGCAATCGCATGAAAACAAAAAACCAACTGTCATAAAACTGTTTATTAAATCTAAGTCCGCAAACATATTAAGAAACCACAACTTAATCGCTGAAAAATTGTACATTTTTAGTTTATTTTTCAAAAAAAAGGATTTATTTTTCTTATTGCCAAGTCGCAAACGTTATCGTTTTAATGTTTTATTCTGTTAATTTCTTGAACGATAAATTTTCTAGTACATTTCTTGAATTTAGTTTCGTAAAAATAAAAAATTATGAATAAGAAATATTATTTACTAATGTTGTTTTTTAGTGTGGTACTAATTAATGCCGCAGATGCACAAGTTTATATTGGAGGCAAGATTGGAGGTGGTTTTGGATATGGTAGCGGAATGGGAAGAATGAGATATGGAACTCGAATTTATAGTAAAAGGCAGCCAAATAAAAAAAGTAATGAATCTTCTTTTAAGCCTGTGGTTTATGTATCGTTAGGGTATGGATTTCCTAATTTGGATGCTAGTCAACTGCCGAATAATTCTTATTTCAATAATTATAACAAGGGAATCACCACTTCATCAGGCCCTATTACAGGTGCAATAGATTACAGATTTAGCAGAAATACGAGTATCGGCGTAATGACAACTTATGGTAATGTGAGTGCCCCGTATTCAAATGGGGGTACTGTTAGTTTAGAAAATTGGAGTGTGATGCTCAATTTTATGCAATATGCACCAATGAGTAATACGGCAACTTTGTATTTTAGAGGAGCAATTGGTGCTAACATTCCCACTACAACTTATAGTGATCAAAATACTGCAAATAATCTATATTTTTCTCCCGATGCTTTGGCTTATCAAGTTGGTTTAGGTGTACGGTTTGATTTAACATCTACTACTGCTTTATTTGCAGAAGCAGGATATGGGAAATATATATTGCATGGGGGACTTTCGTTTGCATTCAGGTAAAACTGAATTAGAAAAAGAAAAAAATCTCAACACATAGTTTCATAGCCACATAGAAAAGGCTTAGTTTTTCTATTTTTAGAAAAAGAAAGGTCGTGTGGTAATGCTACTTCGTTGCATTGAGAACGCCTTTCTGAAAAGAAGAAGAGGCTCAACACATCGTTTCAAAGTCACATAGAAAAGACATAGTTTTTTATCATGTTATGATAAAGAGTAGGGCACATAGGAATGCTATTACGTAGCAATATCAATATGCTTCTGAAAAGAAGTTTTATCGAAGTTTCATAGCCACATAGAAATAACGTAGTTTTTCTTAGAAAAAGTAAGGTCACGTAGGTATTTATATGAATAATCCTTCATTATTCGGTGGTTTTGTGTAATTAAGTTCGTATAACAATATTGAAATGTTATCTATGTCGGACATTTTGTCAACCATTCTCAAAAGAAGGCTATCTATTGTCAAAATAACGTGTAGTATAATTAAAAGCAGGCTAACTATTGTGGACTTCTTGTCAACCATTTTCAAAAAGACGTTATCTATGTCGGACATATTGTCAACCATTATGGAAAATAGGCTATCTATGATGGACTTTTCGTATAGTATTATCAATAAATCGCGATCTATTGTCAAATAACCGTAAACCATTATGAAAAGGATAGATAACCATTTTGAGGATGATAAACCCTTATTTGAAAATTGCTATCTAGAGGTTTAAACACATGGGAAACATGGAAAAAATAAGGGAAGAAAATTAAATATCACTTCGTGTTTTAGAGTCTTTAATATGTATTGACAAAAATGAGTACAAATTATTTTCAAAATAATTAAAAGGAGATGGATTATCTTAGGAAAGCAAAATAACTAATTTGAGCAATTTTAAAAGCATTACTATCGAAAATAATAGAAACTTTAAGAAAAAAAGTCTCAACACATAGGCATATAGTTTTACATAGGACGCACATAGTTTTTATCTATTTTCTATTGAAAAGAAAGTAGGTCACAATAGGAATGCTGCTTCGCAGCATTTGGAAAAGCATGGGTGAATAGGTGACATAATTGTTCAATTTATTTAAACTACATTCCTTATTTCGCATGATTAAGAAAGTCCTTATTGAAAAGATAATAATTGCTCAATTATTTTACATATTAAAAATACAAAAGGGCTGTCTAATGAAAGACAACCCTTTTTATCAAATTAAAAAAAACAAAACTCGGTACTCTATTATTTGGTATATATGTTAGCAGTGTTCTTATAACCTGCTGCACTACTTTGATACCAATCGGTAAATGATGTTCCTCCTGATAAAGTCCAATCAAAGAAATGCAGGTAAGCATTATAAATTGGTGTTCTTTCAGTAGGATAATTGAAAGAACCTGCAAAATTGATAGCAAATGGATAATTATTTTTTGTCACATAATAAACTCTATTAGTCACATTAGATGCATCATCTCCTGTGCCTAGTAACGATCTGTCTGCAAGACTTGTGGGAGCAAATCCAGGAAGGTGCACTTCATAACCTCTCCTTTTATTACTTATTATAAATGGATTGATTGTAGCAGGATCAAAATAAACTTGTGGAGTGGACAATATTAAATCAATATGTGAAGTATCACCTATCACTTTTGGCAAATTTGGATCTGTATTTACAAAAGGATTCCCATCAACATTGTGAATCATTTGTCTTGATCCATCGAATGGAATGATGACAGCATTTGTTTGTCCTGCTTCTGTATTATTACTATTTTGTGTTGTCAAGCCATTTGACAATCTTTGACCGCTAACGGACGCAACTGCAGAATAAGCAAATGGGAATTGTACACCAAAAGCATTTTCATAAGAAGCACCTGCAGCAATAGGAGCAAAATCACCCTTAATTTCTACTACTTGATTCCTCGCATTTGTAATCAAATTATAATGATAGCTAACAACTAAGTCATTCAAATCGTAGTCACCTTGTGCTGGCCAATTGTCTTCGAATGCAACTGTACCATTTACATTTAATGCTGGATAATTATTGTTGTATGCACGGTTAGCATCATTTGGATATTCATCTAATGCGTCGCAAACACCATCTCCATCAGTATCTAAAGGAGCAACGACAGATCTGATACCTGTACGATTGATAGCCTCTACAGGATTAGCAGTAGCATAAAATACGCAATCATTAAAGTCCTGATCACAATTAGATAAATTTCTGTTTATGTCTTCAAACCCTACTAGATAGTAATCCTTGCTTGTATTAGGGTCGGTATAATTAATTAAAACAGTATGTTTTTTAAGATTAACATCTGTTTCAGGATTTAAATTAGCATCTGAGAAATAAGCAGGATTCGTTGTTTTAATAGGATTAGTGCCATTAAAAGCATCAGCATACAATACAAATCCGATTGTAGTATCCGCACCAATTCTTCCTAAATAAACCTTGTTGCCAGAAACAAGACCACCACCGCTTCCACCTAAACTTGCATTGGTATAAACAAAAGTAATGTCGGTAATATCAGCTACTGTTTTAGGAGGGTTGTTAGTAGCATATTTATAGTATCCAAAACTGTTTCTGTAACCTGCACCTTCATAAACAAATGTTATCCAAACGTCGGCAGTTTTTGTAAGAATAATATTGGAGACCGCATCAGAATTCAAATATGCACCTCCATTTTTAGATTTCGGAAGATTTACACTTTCTGGTAATGAGTTAGTAAGACTTGTTAATAAATCGGCACTAATTGCGTCATTAGGTTTTGTTAAGTAATTTGGGATTCCTTGTCCATCGTAAGTTCCTACATAATGAAATTGTGTTTTTGTTGTTACGCCATTTATATCTAAGGTACCAAACTTGCCATGATTGCCGGTTGAATTTACAGCAACAACCTCGGGCAATTTAGCATCGAATGTTCCTGCTATATTACCCTTAAAGCCTTCAGAACCACCTAGAGTACAAGAAAGTGATGTTCCATTTAGAAAAACTTTGGCATTGTTCAAAACACCAATAAAGTTTGGTGTAACTATGAACGTGTCGATATAAGCAGGTACGGCTACTGCGTAATTAATCTTACCAGTGGCGTCAGTAACAGCAGTTGCAATTTTATTACCTTTTTCGTTGTTTATGTACGAATAAATGGCAACAGGAACATTTGAAATTGGTCCATTAGTGTTTGTTAGTAACGTTACGTCAACAGTAATCTGTTTAGTAGTTTGATAGGTGAAGTTATCAGGAGCAATTTTACCTGAAGGAATATTGACAGTATTGTTACTAACTGAATCAGTTTTTGAACATGCTGCAAGCATTAATAAAGATGCTAAGGGTAATAATAACTTTTTCATTTTGACGAGTTTAATTTTTTAATTTGATAACACAAAGATGAAGGGTTTTGCAAATATATAAAACCCCTTAAATGGGGGAATTTTAAACAATTGACTAAATAAAATAAGAACCTGAATAAATATATCAAATATCTTTTAAAATATATATTACTTGTGAGAATGTTATTGTGAACTTCAGTTGTGATTACATAGGTGAAAAAAATAGAAAGAATAAACAATTTGGCGCGCACTCTGCAATCACGGCTATTTTGAATGAATGCATATCAAAACTTCTATCTGTTAGTTATGTGTTTGAAAGCATAAGTAAATTAACAGAATGTCCTGAATGGCTAACTGCTGAACTTATGTTAATAACATTTCATTCAAAGAAATCCTACTTTTTATTGATAATTCAACCTGTAAAACGTGCCCTTAATTATTCTTTATATCCATTATTTAAATTGAAATTCTTCTTGATTTTTCTTCACAAAAAACTTTTATTGCATTTCGTTGATACACATTTTGTAAATCTGTTGTAGATTTCATTACTTTTGGAGGGTATTGAGGAAGGAAAGTGGGGTTGAGAAGAGTTGATTTTGATTGAATTTAGAGAATATTTTTATATTTATAAAGCCTGTTGATATATTAAATATCATTGAATATGGCGAATTTAACGTTGCTTGACAAGTGCAGGTGCTGTAATCAAAATAAAACAAGTAATTACTTGTGATGGCCTCTTTTTTTATCCCTTCTTATCTCTGATTTATTTCAGAATTCTCAAACTTTCCTTTTAGATTAATGGAATCTAAAGGGTTTTGTTTTTATTAAATTAACGAAGTAAATTTTAAATACTATGAGTTGTGGGTCTTGTGGCACGGGGAAGCCTAATGGCTGTAAAAGCAATGGCGGGTGTAGCACTGGAGGTTGTAATAGGATGAATGTGCACGATTGGTTGGTGAATATTCCTTTTGCAGATACCGATAATGCTTGTAAGATTATTGAAGTAAGCTTTAAACAGGGTAGTCGTAAGGAGTTTTTTAGAAATACAACTTCTCACTACTTTGAAAAGGGTGACTATGTTACCGTAGAAGGGGTGAGTGGAATAGATGTAGGCGAGGTAAGTTTGACAGGAGAATTGGTGAGGATACAATTGAAAAAGAGAGGGGTTAATGAAATGAATCCTGATTTGAAAAAAGTACTTCGTCCTAGTCAGGATAGGGATTTGGAATCTTTTCATGTCAGTAAAGGACGTGAGGCAAAAATATTGGCTCGTAGCAGAGAGATTGCTATTGAACTGAAACTTCAAATGAAACTTTCTGAGATTGAAATACAAGCGGATGGTAAAAAGGCAACCTTCTTTTATACAGCTGATGACCGCGTTGATTTTAGGGAGATGATTAAGATGTTTGCGGCAGAATTCAAGTTGAAAGTCGAAATGAAGCAGATTGGTATCAGACAAGAGGCTGCAAAAATGGGCGGTATTGGAAGCTGTGGAAGAGAACTTTGTTGTAGTACTTGGTTGACAGATTTCAAGAGTGTAAATACTACAGCTGCTAGGTATCAGAATTTATCAATCAATCAAACTAAACTGAGTGGTCAATGCGGTCGTTTGAAATGCTGTTTGAATTTTGAATTAGATACTTATCTTGATGCATTACAACATTTTCCTGAAAATGTGGATGTTTTAGAAACTTCAAAGGGTAATGCCATCTTGATTAAAAAAGATATCTTCAAAAACTTGATGTGGTATATGATTCAGGGAGGTAGCCGACATTATCCACTTTCACTTGCTAGGGTAAAGGAAATTAAGCGGTTGAATAAGGAAGGTGTTCGACCTGATGACTTAGAACCGGTTGATATCATGGCAGGAAAAAGGCATGATGTAGAGCCTGAATATGCAGATTTAGTAGGACAGATTACGCTAAAACCTTTGGAAAAGGAGAGAAGAAATAGGGATAGAGATAGGGGAAGAGACCGTGGCGGAAACAGAAATAATAATCAGAATAGAGAGGGGGAAAACAGGAGAGGCATAGAAAGAAATATAGATAATCGGGGCGAGAACAGGGGAGAAAATAGGGGTGAAAGGCCTGTTCAACCACAACATCGTGAAGGACAAAGAGGTGGACAGCCAAATAATCCGAATCAACAAAGGGGTAATAACGGTGGTGGACAACAGCAACAGAGGCCACCACAGAATAATAATCGTCAACAAAATCCTCAAAGAGAGAATAATAATGGTGGAGGGCAACAGCAGCGTCCACCACAAAATAATAATAGGCAACAACAGCCTCCGAGAGAGGGGAATTTAGGGGGTGAACAAAGGCAAAATAATCCTAATAATAACCCGAATAACAATCGGCAACAGCCGCCTAGAGAGGGTAATATTGGAGGTGAGCAACGTGGAAATAATCCTAATCCCAATAATAATAGGCAACAACAACCTCCTAGGGAAGGAGATTTAGGTGGGGAACAAAGGCGTAATCCGAACCAAAACAATCGAAATAATAATAATAATCGGCGTCCTCCACAGAATAATAGACCGCCACAACAAGGGGGTGAGGATAAACCAAATGAGGGATAAAATATAGGATAAACAAAGGCTGTAGCATGTAAATGTGGCAGCCTTTTTGTTTTTAGTATTTATTTTTAACCTATTAAATTAAAAAATTACCAATTATAAAAATAGATGTGGCATCATGATTGTGTAATGTGTATTTTCGGTTTTTAATTTTAGTTATGAAAAAAGTATTTTATTTATTCGGCATACTTATTCTATTGAATAGTTGTGGGTCGAATGGCAATAATGGACAGGGTAATAATGGGCAAGGAAACAATGTGTCTATTCAATCTACTGCCTTGCCAGGTTTCAATGTCAATAATTTTGCAAATCTTGTTAGACAAACCACTAATCCTAGTCAACTTGAGAATCAAATCAATCAGGATGGCAACGACGTCAATAATCTTGACTTGAATAAGGATGGCAAGGTTGATTTTCTGAAAGTCACTGAAACCGAAAATAAGATTCAAGTAACAGATGATGTGGATGAAAACAATTCTGTTAATGTGGCAACCCTTACAATTACTAGAAATCAGGCAGATAATAATGCGGCTGATATGCAAATACAAGGAAACCCAAGTTATTGCGGACAAGATTATTCGTATCATTCTCATATTAGTGTGGGAGAGGTTTTATTGTTAGCGTATCTTTTTTCACCACATCGATATTATGTTCCGATGTATCATTATGGGTATTATCCTCCTTATTATCGTGGATATGCTACTTCTTCAACCCGTACTGTAACACGAACTTATACCACTACAAGAAATGTAGGAGGAAGTAGTAGTCCTTCAGTTCGTCCGAGTACACCTTCTCGCAGTAGTTTAAGCAATCCTACACATTCGCAACGTTCTTTTTCTGCAAGAGATAATTCTACCCCTGTTCGTTCGGGAGGTTTTGGAAAAAGTAGTTCGAGTGGTTCATCTATTGGCTCGGGTAGTAGCTCAAGTAGAAGTGGATTTGGTTCAAGTAAAAGTTCCTTTGGAAGTGGACGAAGTTCATTTGGCGGTGGTAGAAGTTCCTTTGGAAGAAGAAGGTAGGAATGAGTTATGAAATATGAGTTATGAGTATAACCAATTTTAAAAATCATTTAATTTGTCATTTTAAATCACTCTAATCAAAAATTTAAATCACTTTAATCATAATAAATAAATACAATCATGGGACTTTTTGAAAGAATTTTTAGAATAGGTAAATCAGAAGCAAATGCCGTAGTTGATAAATTGGAAGATCCAATTAAGATGGCAGATCAGGTATTGCGTGAGTTAAAAGAGAATTATCAGCAAGCAATAGCTGGAGAAGCAGAAGTAAAGGCAGCTGCCTTGCAACATAGGGCTGAAGA
>CANCKV010000099.1 GCA_947378615.1 Chitinophagaceae bacterium
TTTGTTAGAAAAGAGTTTTGACAAGAATAAAATTCCATTCTTAAGATTAGATGGTAGTACCCCTATCAATAAAAGACAAGATTTGGTAAACGAATTTCAAACTTCAGATTCTGCTGCACGGGTATTTTTAATTAGTTTGAAAGCGGGAAATGCAGGACTTAACTTAACCGCTGCCGACTATGTATTTATCTTCGACCCATGGTGGAATACCGCTGTGCAGCAACAAGCAATTGACAGAACGCATCGAATTGGTCAAACAAAACAGGTATTTGCTTATCAAATGATTTGTAAGGGAACGATTGAAGAAAAGATTATTCAATTGCAACAAAGGAAAAAGAAATTATCCGAAGAGTTGATTGGAGAAGATGAAGGATTCATCAAATCGTTGACAGAAGAAGATGTAGAATTTTTATTTAGCTAACAGCAAGTGCAAGAGCATTTTTTATTTTGTCGAGTCCACAAGTTTTGTAAAAGGAAACGCCTGTTTCTACAAACTGATTACAAGAAAATTTGGGTGTAGAAAGTACCCTAGTTTTGAAGAAAATTTAAAAAAGCAACAAGTCATAGAAATGACCTGTTGTATAACCCTTAAAAAACCAAACCAAAATTAAGTCAGGAAAACACATCGCTTTGTAGAAGAATGTGTAATTTGCTGACAACAATATTTTTTATATAACCAAAAGCTAACTTTTCGGTTAACTATTATCAAATACTTCAAAAGAACTTCTATTAATAAAATAAGTAACGAACCAACTCATTATTATTCACATAGCAAAAGAAAGGATTAGCTACGTTACTTTTTCATTTTGACGATAAAATACATCAGATTGATTATTTATTTAAAGCACATTAAATGACAAAAAAAATTTTTGAATCATTTTAGAATAATAATTAACCATTATTAATTTGCTATTAACTACTTTGCACTCTTCATTTTCTAAAAAGTCGGTTCATTGATACTTGAACAAAGCAGAAGCGATACTGCATTTCTCGATTAATTTAAATAATTATTTAAAGAATGTATTATGGAAACGCAACTTGTTAAGTTTCAAGTAAAAAATTTTCGCTCAATCATTGATAGTGGATGGGTAAATACTTTTGAGAATACCTGCTTGATAGGTACAAACGAATCGGGAAAAACTAACCTCCTAGTAGGACTATGGAACCTCAATCCCGCAAGTGACGAAAGAATCATTCCACTGATAGATTATCCAAGAAAAAAGTATGTTGATTTTGCCAAAACAAAGGGTGAAGAAATATTTGTAAGTGGTCATTTTTTATTAAATGAAAAGTCAATCAACTTTGTAAAGTCACTCTTCAAAAAAGAGCAAGTCTTATCGGGAAGACCTGTAGTTGCCGACCCTGCCTCCCCTCCTATTCCTAAAGTTTTTGTTGAATTTGTACCTGCTAATGATATAGCTGAAATCATTGTACACCGCAAGTACAATGGAGAATACACATTTGAGTTCCCCAAAATGAGCGAGCCGATGAAGAAACAAGTGACCATTACTAGGGAAATTGAAAGACAGATTCTGCGAATTATTCCCAAATTTGTTTATTACTCTGATTATGGCAATCTAGACTCTGAAATATATCTCCCACATGTGATTGCCAACTTCACAAGAAATGATTTAGGTGAAAGGGAACGGGCCAAAACAAGAAGCCTCAAAGTATTGTTCGACTTTGTTCAGCTATCTCCCGAAGATATTTTGAGACTAGGAAAAGAAAAAAATGAAACCCATACGACCATCAAGATTGATAAGGAAAATCCCGAAAAAGAATTTGGTAGAACCTATCAAGAAGTGAAAGCTACGGATGCAGAAATAGCCAAAGAAAGAGAACACAAGAAGGAAAGAGAGATATTGTTGCAATCTGCCTCTACTAAGGTGGCAAAGAAATTTAAAGAATGGTGGAAACAAGGCAATTATAGATTTCGGTTTCAGGCAGATGGCAATCATTTCAGGATATGGGTAAGCGACCACCAACGCCCTGAAGAAGTGGAACTCGAGGGCCGCAGCAAAGGATTACAATGGTTCTTTAGTTTCTTCTTAGTATTCTTGGTGGAAAGTAGAAACAAGCATTCCAACTGCATTCTTTTGCTAGACGAGCCAGGATTGTCTTTACATCCATTAGCACAATATGATTTGATTAAGTTTTTCAATTCATTATCAGCAGAAAATCAATTAATTTATACTACCCATTCCCCATTTTTGGTTTCTCTCGAAAACCTCGCAAATGTCAAAGCAGTTTATGTTGATAAGGAGGGTGATTCAAATGTGTCGGGCGACTTGAAAAAAAATAGCATTGTTTCTGAAACCTCCACCTATCCTATTCGTGCGGCAATTGGATTAGCCGTAACCGATACTTTATTAATAGGCGCTCAGCCTGTATTAGTTCAAGCACAATCAGATCAAATTTATATGATGATCATGAAGAATCATCTATGCGGTTTAGGACAGTATAAGAGTGCCAAGGAAATGATATTCATCCCTGCCGGAGGTCTAAAAGGAATGACAGCAGTGATTGCTATTTTGGCTGAAAAGGAAAATGAAGTCCCTTACATTATAGTGGATAGCAATGCCGAAGGAAGATTAAAGATGGCGACTTTGCGAACTACTGTATGTAAATACTTTCCACACAAAGTGCTAGATGTTGATTTACATTTAGGAAAACGAGGAGAGTTTACAATGGAAGACTTCCTGTCTTATGAAGAATTAGCCAGAATGTTCAGTAAAAGATACAGAGGCAAATCAGACGACTTCGATTATATAGTTGTTAAAGAAAGACCAATTGTTCTGCAGATGGAAGAATTTGCAACGGCTAATGGGTATAAGCTAGAATCGGATTGGAAAATACAATTGGCAATGGACTTTAAAAATCAGTTTCAACATATTGCCAAGAGAATAACCGAGGATCAAATCAAAATATGGACAGCTTTATTCACAAAGCTAACGAGCTAATTATTTTACCATAAGTAAGCTAGGTAAACTAGCACGTATTACTTTAATTAACCACTAAACTAAAATGAGTGAGATGAAAGTGCTATACGTTAGAAATAGTAATTTAGAACCCCTATTTCATAAATCCGTAACAGACTCTTATTTATTAATCAATATCGTGACGAACTTGAGACCACAATGGCAATAGTTGTTCCCAAATTAAAGCTTAAATACTCCTCAATCCAATAATTTTTAAATCCTAGAAATCCTAATTCACGCACCCTCCTTCGCAACACCCCTTAAGGGCAATGTCATTAAGTTGGGCAAAAAAAGACTGATAAAAGTCAACCACTTCTATCAGTCAAACTCATCACCTATATCTCATAGTTCATCACTCCTTCAGGCTCTCCATCTTAAAGTCTAAAGTATCAATCACTCCCTTATGAAAGGTATGGGTTATCTTTTGTGTTACGACTTTTGGACCAGAAACTTGAATGATTGCCGTACAAGGTTTTACCTTAATGATTGAATAATCTCCTAATAAATCACTTGTATCAGCCTTCGAAGTGCCTATAATCTCCACTTTTATCCCTTCTAAGTCTGCTCCTGTAGTTTCCAAAGTAATTTTACCTTGAAATCCTCCATGATGAACAACCAAATCAACTGTTTTAGCATTCAAATGAAACCCTGCAACGAAATTGGGATGCAATAATTGAAAAGTGGGTAATAATAATTCCATCATATCAATATTTCCATGAATCAATTTGATGGTCGAATCAATATTGTCGTTTGCCACTGTACCACTATTTACGATTGTTCCAACCAACCCTATCTGACCATTAAAATGGGTAGCCAAAGTGGAATATGCCCCAAGCTGTGTAGCCGTAATTCCATAAGTTTTATAGACAACATCATCTAGCAAGGGTGTAATAATCTTTACTATCTTCTTTACAAAACCAAGAATTTCAGAATCCTTCATGTCTTCTATGTAACTCTTACTATAAGACATCTTTGCCATCAAATCCTTGTCCCCAATTTTGGTGGCATAGGCCTTTGTTGCACCACATAATATTACCCCAGTCATTGCAATTGACAATTTATCTGCTGCTTTTTGTTCAGTAATACCACCAGTTTCAATGACTTTCCCTTCAAAGAGAGTGTCTAATGTGGTTAGATTAGTTCCCATATCTTCAGCCTCATTGTTAAAAGGTATCAGATTTTTATAAATCAACACCTCGTCTATCAAATAGGTTTTTAATTTAGTAGCCCGTGTTTTTTCATCGTTTTGAGATTGTGTATATTTCATCATTTGAAATTTTAATTGTGTAATAATTTTGTTTAATTAATCTAATAATCCATCATTTTTAACTAGTTTTCTTTATTATCCTCAAATTTTGACCTCTTCCCAGTAACCTTGAGAGTCTTCCCAGATAGGTTTGTAGTCAATCCAATTACATCGTGTAGCATTCCAACAATGATTCGGTGCATCCCAGCAACCTCTATCTTTAGTCCAGTATAGATTAACCACTTCCCAGTAACTTTTAGTGGCTTTCCAGTATCACTTAGTTTGCTTTCCAGCAAAGTTTAGGAGCATTCCAGTAACGGCATATTGCTTCCCAACAACTTTTAGTGGAATTCCAATAATTGCGTTGTAAATATTTTAAAGATAATAGTCTAACATCACAGACCTTTATTGCTAACCTTCAACTACGTAAACTGATAAATAGTAGTACACAGTTCCCCGAATCTCGTCCAGGGTTTCAACTTGAAACCTTTATCTAGCAAATTCAAATTGCTATTCAAAAAATTTAAGACTGCTAACTTATTCGTGGGGATTATTGTTATTTGCTCTTATACAAAGAGTAATATAATCGGCATTTTAGATAGTGTTTGGAAAACTTCAGTGGCAATATTAACACTTTCCAAAGGATATTTAAGAAAGAATTTCGAATTAGACAGTTCTTTTGTCCTTTCCTGCTAAATAGGTGATTTTATCGGTGAATATTCAATTTTTTTTTCTAAAACAAATATAATCGCTTAGTAAATCAGGCTTATAAAATAGAAAAATATAATTATAAACCATAAATCCTTTAGGTTCTACTAGCTAACTTCTTTTCAGAAAAGCGTTCCTAATACTACGAAATAGGATTCCTATGTGCCCTTTCTTACATAAAATACAAGAAAAAATCTATGCTTTTCTATGTGGCTATGTACTCATGTGTTTAGCTTTTCAAAAAGACTGCTACAATGCTACGAAGTAGGATTCCTCTGTGACCTTCTTTTAATAAAACATAGAAAAAATGGATAGTATTTTCTATGTGGCTATGTGCCTATGTGTTTAGCCTTTTTTCTTTGCTAAAAGTTATATAAATAGGAAACATGAGACGCCTAATTTCTCACTATGTACTTATGTGTTTAGCTTTTCAAAAAGACTGCTACAATGCTACGAAGTAGCATTCCTCTGCAATGTCATTAAGTTAAGCGTATTAATCGAAAATAAGGGTGTCAGACTGCGCCTGTCGAAGGCGTGCAAAGAGGGAATAAACTTTGAATTATCCCGGTTTCGACAAGCTGCTAATGACAAGTAGTTAATTGGTTTAGAAATCAATGATGAAAGTTTAAGTTGCTTACGGCTTCGACGGGCTCAGCTTGACAGTCACTCTGATTTTCGGAGAGTATGCGATGTCATCTCAAAAAACTTGATAAACTATCATTACTGCCTCAACTTGACAGCCCTTCCTTAACTTAATGACATTGGATTCCTCTGTGACCTTCTTTTAATAAAACATAGAAAAAATCTATGTTTTTCTATGTGGCTATGTGCCTATGTGTTTAGCCTTTTTTCTTTGCTAAAAGTTATATAACCAGAAACATGAATTCTTTCATTTCTCTCTTTGTGGTAAAAAGAAAAAGCTAAAATTTATTCTTCCACATCATACTCTCTATCGGACGGTTTGGCTGTCCGCTATATTTTGCATTCTTCTTTTGATTGTACTTCTCTTCAATTTCCCCATCAACAGGAAAATAAATTAGCTGACCTATTGGCATTCCTGCATAAACCCTCACAGGCTGTTTGCAAGATATTTCCAAAGTCCAATTACCGCAAAAACCAACATCGCCCTTTCCTGCTGTTGCGTGAATATCAATACCTAAACGACCTGTACTTGACTTCCCCTCCAAAAAAGGAACGTGCGCGTGCGTTTCAGTATATTCTTCTGTTACCCCCAAATAAAATTCAGAAGGAAGTAATACAAACCCTTCTTCAGGAATATCAAAATAGGTGATTGTATTATGTTTCTTAGCATCTAACTCTTTAGAATCATACGTTGCCAAACATTTTCCGAGATGAACATCATAGCTATTACTACCTAAGCATTCTCTCAAATAGGGTACTATCTTGATTGTACCACTTTCCATCTCTTCCAAAATACGTGTATCTGATAAAATCATTGCTTTTATACTTTACTTGAAAGCCTTAATTGTCTAATTATTGATTTGCAAAAACTATTAAAAAGACCGCAACAAACAATTCACAGAATTTATTTGATGCGGTCATTTATTCATTTGATTTATGTGGAGAATAGCGGGTTCGAACCGCTGACCTCTTGCATGCCATGCAAGCGCTCTACCAACTGAGCTAATCCCCCAAAGAATGTTGGAGGGCAAAAGTAATGGTTTTATTTATCGACACCTAAAAAAAAGGTTATTGTAAATATATTTTTTCTTACCTTCGTTTTCTTTTTTTCCGCCTGTGTACTTGTATGCAGGCGGTTTTTTATTATACAGGTCATAATTTATGCTCCATTTTTCTACATCAATAAAAACCTGTACACTCAATAAAAAAATATTTATGCGCTTTTATCTGGTTTTATTTTCCCTTTTTTTTACCTTTATCACAAAGGCTCAGACCTATAATCCCAATCGGATTAATTCAAAAGCAAAGGATATTTATGCCAAAGCAATGATAAAACTTAGTAATGACCAATTTTTGAGTTCAATTCCCCTCTTAGAGAAATCAATCATTATAGATTCTAATTTCGTCGATGCCTATCTATCAATAGCAGGTGTTATGGGTCAATTAAAAGCCTATCCCTTAGCTGTAAAATTTTATGAAATTGCTCAACGTAAGGATACTACCTATTTTAGACCCTATTATCTTCCTTATTCAATCAACTTAGCTGGATTGGGAAGATTTGATAGTGCCTTAACCGTAATTAACAACTTTCTTACGCTCCCATTTCTCGATGATGTAAGTAAGAAGAGTGCTGAATACAGGAAGAAATGCTATGCTTTTGGCGTTCAATACAAAAAGAATCATCCGAATTCAAATTATCAATTTCTTCCAAAAAATTTAGGTGACAGTATTAATACTGAATTGTCGGAGTACCTACCAACGTTTAGTGTGGACGACAGCCTTTTGGTTTTTTCAAGAAGAAGCCCCGATGGAGGAGAATATTTTTATAGAAGTCCAATGATTACTCCCTCTCATTTTGGAAAGGCAACTATGATTCCAGGTGATCTCAATCAGGAAACATATAAAGGAGCATTGACAGTTTCAGCCGATGGAGAATGGATGATTTTTGCTGGAAATATTCATGGAAAAACTTACGGCGATTATGATTTATATATCAGCTATTATACCCCTAAAGGTTGGAGTGAACCTGAAAATATGGGTGAAGGAATAAATAGTGAGTTTTGGGAAAGTAGTCCGACCCTTAGCCCCGATAAAAGGGCACTCTATTTTAGTAGTAACAGACCCGGTGGATTTGGGGGAAAAGATTTGTACGTAAGTTATCGCGATAAAAAAGGGCGATGGGGCAATCCAATCAATCTAGGTCAAAATATAAATACACCTGCTGATGAACAAGCTCCATTTATTCATGCAGATAATCAAACCCTCTATTACACCTCGAATGGATTGAATGGTTATGGAGGTACCGACTTGTTTGTAATCAGGCAAGGTATAGATGGCAAATGGAGTATGCCTGAGAATCTAGGATTTCCTATCAATACCATTGAAAATGAAGGTAGTTTGGCAATCGCCCCTAACGGTATTGATGCCTATTATGCGAGTGATAGAAGCGATACTAGAGGAGGATTGGATTTATATCATTTTGAATTAAGAGAAGATGTCCGTCCTGCAAAAACAGTATTTGTTAAAGGATTCGTTTATGATGAAAAAACTAAAAGAGGGTTGCCATCTAATGTAGAATTAATAGATAATAACACGGGGAAACCATTAATGGTTGTGCAGACAGATGAAACGGGCTTTTATTTTATCACACTCCCAACAGGTAGGGACTTTACTTTTACAGTAAATCGAATGGGCTATTTATTTTATAGTAAGATTTATGATTTAAAAGACAAGATGGCTGATAGCATTTATCATGAAAATATTTACTTAGAACCACTTACTCTAAATGCATCATTAGTATTAAAAAACATACAGTTTGATATTAACGAGTATAAAATAAAGGAATCTAGCAAGGTTGAATTAGATAAGGTAATACAATTGTTACAACAAAATCCGGAGATTCATATTTCAGTGTGTGGTCATACAGACAATGTTGGGAATGCGGCAGATAATCTATTACTCTCATCAAATAGGGCAAAGGCAGTAATGGAATATTTTATTTCAAAGGGTATCGCTTCTAATAGATTACAATTTAAAGGTTTCGGTGCTACGAAACCAATAGCAGACAATAACTCTGAATCGGGAAGGGCACTTAATCGAAGAACTGAAATTCAGATTATCGCATTGTAGGCTTTTAATTTAATCAACTTTTATTCTTTCAAATTTCAATTCATGCTTAAATTATCTATTAAACGTACATTTTTAATGGTGGCGGCTATTAACACAACAACATTTTCTTTGGGGCTGTTATCCGTAATCGGAGTTAATGAATCTGCATTACAAAATGAAATGTAGTCTATTGATTCAAAACCACTTTGCAATAGGTCTGCTTTCACTTTATTTTCTATCTTCAAAATAGGAATAGACGAAATAC
>CANCKV010000100.1 GCA_947378615.1 Chitinophagaceae bacterium
CGGCTCATGTTTCCTATTTATATAACTTTTAGAAAAGAAAAAAGGCTACCACATAGGCACATAGCCACATAGAAAAGACATAGTGTTTTTCTTGTACTTAATTGAAAAGAAGTTCACATAGGAATCCTACTTCGTAGCATTGGAAACGACTTTTTGAAAAGAAGTTATATAGTAGACTCAAAGACGCACAAAGGAAAAAAAAGAAGTGCAACAAGATATATTCATTAATACATTTTGAGTCTTAGAGTCTTAGGGTCTTTGTGTTTGAAATATAAAAAAAGAAAAATATAGTCATTTACAAACGAAATGGAGAATTAGGTTTTCAATTCGAAGGTTAAAAAAGATAAGCTTTTAAGTCTATCCTATTAATAATATACTTTACAAAGCATTTAAAAAGGAGATTAATAACACAATGAATATGCGTAAAAATTTGAAATGGATTATTTTATTATTGACAATTACTTGGCAATTAAATTCAGTGGTTCTCTTTGCACAAGACACCACAAAAACAGATAATTCGGGTATTGATATCAGCAAGCCCGTGGCTATTTTAGAACCCCTTGATAGCTCGAAAGTAAAACAGATGGAAAGCTTATTGGTGAATAACACAACGGGAATCGGCAAACCCTATTCCGATAGGGCAGAATGGAAAAGGATTGCAGCGAGTTTCAAATCAAAAGAGTTTATTGAAACAGTGAGTAAACTAAAAATAGAAGACTTCCCTAAATGGAGTGACGATATATATCTTGAATATAAACTCAAGGGAGTAAGAAATAATGCCGATAAGATGACTCGTAGTCGTCAACAGTGGCTTGGCCAATTTGTTATCGCCGAGTGTATAGAGAACAAGGGGAGGTTTATGCCTATCATCAATCAGGTAGTCAAAGAATTGTTACACCAACCTTCGTGGACACTGTCTGCACACGACAAGGACTATCAGAACTTTTATGGAAAACAATACGATGTAGATTTGAATTCTTCGGTGATGGCTACCATATTTTCCCAAACCTATTATTTGTTGGGCGATAAGTTGAGTGAAGACTTAAGAAGAGATATTAGGGAATGTGTTCAGAAAAGAGTGTTCAATCCTGTTATGGAAACCTTCAAAACTTTGAAAGATACTTATTGGTTGACCACCACAAACAATTGGAATGCCGTATGTCTTTCGGGAATTACGGGTGCTGCATTGGCAATCTTACCCAATAAACATGAACGGGCAATCTTTGTGACAATCGCCGAAAAGTATTGTCAAAACTATCTTGCAAGCTATACCGATGATGGGTATTGTACAGAAGGGCTTGGTTATTATAACTATGGTTTTGGAAAGTTTATCTGCTTGCGAGAATTCTTATTGGCTGCGACCAATAATCAACTCGACTTATTCAATAACGAAAAGATGGGTAGGATTGCCAAATATCCCATCAACATGGAAATTATCAATCAGTGTTACCCAACCATTTCAGATTGCGTCAAGGGTGTAAAACCTAGAACTGATATAATCTGGTATTGTAATAATGCACTCGGTTTAGGGTTGAAAAAATATAATACCCTCTCTACTCCAAATCCAAATGACCCTGTTTATGATATGATTAAATTGGTAAATCAGGTCCATCAAACAGCAGTTACTGGGGAAAAAGAGAAGAATGAAACCCAAATTCGTTCTTATTTTGAAAATACAGGTGTACTGATTTGCCGACCAAATGATGGTTCAGCAAAAGGAGCAATTGGAGTGGCAATTAAAGGTGGAACAAATAACGAACATCATAATCATAATGCACTTGGTTCTTACACAATTGTTCAGGGAAAAGAGGTGATGATGGGTGACCCTGGAGGTGCCTATTTTTATAATGACAAATCTTTCAGCAGTGAACGATATACTTTTTTCAAGATATATGCCTCCTTTGGGCATCCTGTTCCTTTAGTGGCTACTGTTCAACAAAAAGAGGGTGAAAGTTCACAAGCAAAGGTATTAAAGACAGACTTTACCAAACAACAGGACTTATTAACAATGGATATTGCATCTGCTTATCGTGTGCCTACACTTCAAAAGTTGGAAAGAAGTTTCTTATATAAAAGAACAGATGCAGGAAGTTTAGAGGTAGCAGACAATTATCGTTTCTCTACCCCACAAATATTTGAAACTGCCCTCACCACAAGAGCGAAATGGAAACAAATCAATGACACACAATTACTCTTTGAAGTAGGTGGAGAAAAGATGTTAGTGACCATTAAGGCACCATGTCCATTTAAGATTGTTTCGGAGACAATCAATGAAAACTGTCCTCCTTTTGACCGTATCGGAATACAATTGGTAAATCCATTGAAGGAAGGAAGTGTAACGATTAGCTATTCTTCTAATTGATAATTGAAAGTTGAAAATATGTGCTTTACCACAAGGAAATCAAAGGAAAAACAAAGAACACAAAGTTTTCTAATTAAAAATTGTAAGATTAAGCAATTGTAAATAACATAACTCGTTGTGTTTCTTTGTGAAAATCTTTGTGTTCATTGAGGTAAAGAAAAGTAACAATAAATGAAAAGTATGAAGAAATATAGTTTAGTCGCATTTGTATTAATGCTCGGATTGTCTATTCAGGCACAATTCGCTATCACTTATAATAGTAAGACGGGTGCCATATCTTCCATTATAAATCCAAATGATAAGAACAGAATGAATTGGATTTTCTCTTCTGCGGATTCCATCCCCACTTATCAAAAGGAGGTACAGGATTGGGGAATGGGGAAATATTCAATTGCTACTGAATCAGGAGCTTGGACGATACCGATTGACAAATCAATAAATAACAATTCTGCTACCTTGCATTACAAAACAAAGCATCTTGATGTGGATGTAAAACGTATAGAAGAAGGAAAATATTTTATCGAAACCTATCATTTTCGTAATACAACCGGCAAAGTAATTACCATTGATAGTCTAAGTATTTATTCTCCTCTAAATGATAATTATCCAGATTCCAAGACTTGTGCTACGAATCGTTGCAATGTACATCTATGGGCTGCCTTGAATTCTTCCTATATTAATGCTATCAGAATGGATGGAGTGGGACCACATTTAGGTCTCGTGTTTACAAAAGGAGCGATGGCAAGCTATTCCATAGAAAATAGGGGTGTGAATGGTGGAGGTAATTATAAAAGTAGCAATACAAGAGGGACAATACTACTCAATATGCCCACTATGACCTTGAAACCCAATGAAGAATATACTGTTCAATGGAAATTGTTTTGGCATAATGGATGGGATGATTTTTTTGTGATTGCTAAAACAATGGGGTTTGTAAGGGTAGTTGCGGATAAGTATGTGATGAACCAAAATGAGTCCGTTAAGGTGAAACTTGATGCCAATGTCAAATTGAAAAACAAGGTTTTAATGTTACCGACAGCTCAAATTGGCGAACATTCGATGCCTATTAAATATGGAGATAATCAGCAAACCCTTATCAATTACTTAGTGATTAGTTCCCCTCAAAATCTGATTGACAAACGAATTCATTTTATTGTTGACCACCAACAAATGAACGACCCTAATGACCCTCGTTATGGTGCCTATATGGTTTATGATAATGAAGGTGATTCTATATTGACTAACATAAAACCCCTAATATCACCTCTCGACAGAAATGAAGGAAGGGAACGTTTGGGTATGGGTGTTTTTATAGCCAAATGGTTACAGTCAAATAAGGATTCAAGTATCTTCCAATCCTTATTGAGATATGTAAGTTTTGTAAGAAACAAATTACAAGCACCCGACTATCAGGTATTTTCAAATATTACCCATCAGGAACGTCGTCATAGAGGGTATAATTATCCTTGGGTGGCAGACCTTTATTTGCAGATGTATAAACTTACAGGCCAACCCAACTATATAAAGGATTACTATTTTACCCTTCAGTCGTTTTACAAACATTGTGGTTATCAGTTTTATGCCATAGGGATTCCATTGCAAGAGGGAATAACCTTATTGAAAAAGGCAGGTTTAGAAAATGAAAGTGATTCACTCCTTAGTGACTTTATAAAAATGGGTGATTGTTTGGTCAAAAACAGTATTTATTATCCAAAGTCTGAAGTCAATTATGAGCAATCGATAGTGGCACCTGCTGTATTATTTTTATTGGAATTATATACAGTTACCAAAGAACAAAAGTATTTGGAGGAGGCAAAACTACAGATGCATTCCTTAGAGGCCTTTTCGGGTAAACAACCCGATGTACATTTAAATGAGATTGCCATTCGTCATTGGGATGGCTATTGGTTTGGAAAAAGAGCAAGTTGGGGTGAAACGATGCCACAATATTGGAGTACACTAACTGCAATGGCTTACAAAAAATATTATGAATGCACAAGCGATAAAAGCTTTTTGGAAAGGGCAAACAGGATAGTAGAAAACAATTTGCTGAACTTTAAGGAAGATGGCAGGGCATCATGTGCGTACCTATACCCATTAACCATAAATGGTAAGGCAGGAAAGTTTTATGACCCTTTTGCCAATGACCAAGATTGGGCTTTGTTTTATTATTTGCAAGTAAAGAATACTCAATAGGGTATTGAGTAAAAATTAAATGAATACTTTTTCTTCTTTTTTAAATTAATAATTATGCATAAAATTATCACGTTATTGTCAATGGCAGTTATATACTCCATTAGTTATGCACAGATTTCAACATCTGTATTGCCCTTAATCCCCTTGCCAAAGGAAGTTAGTCGGACTAATGAGGAGTTTGTATTAACAGCTAAAACTAAAATTGTATTGCCTAATAATACTTTCAAACCCGAAGTGGATTACCTGAATAATTATCTACAATCCAACGTTCATTTTCAGTTAGCAATTGTTTCTTCCATTCCAAAGAAAGGAAATTATATCTCTATCAATCCATCATCTTCAAAAACTGGATTGAAGGAAGGTTATGATTTGAAGATGAATAAAAATAAAATCATCCTAGTTTCTGAAGACAATGCAGGTATTTTTTATGGAATTGAAACCCTCATTCAACTCATGCCTTTGAATAATAACTCCATTTCTGGAGACGATAAATTGAGTATTCAGTGTGCCAATATTACCGATTCTCCGCAATATCAATGGAGAAGTATGTTGCTCGATTGTAGCCGTCATTTCTTTTCTAAAGAAGAGATTAAAAAATACCTTGATTATTTGGCGATGTATAAGTTCAACATCTTTCATTGGCATTTGACCGATGACCAAGGTTGGCGGATAGAAATCAAAAAGTATCCGTTGCTAACTAGTATTGGTTCGAAAAGAAAGGAAACTGCGATTGGTCGTCCAAGAGATAAAAAATTTGATGGCATACCAAGTAGCGGCTTTTATACGCAAGACGATATTAAGGAAATTGTTGCTTACGCCACTACGAGACATATTACCATTCTCCCTGAAATTGAAATGCCTGGACATTCGGTAGCTGCACTTGCCGCCTATTCGCAATATTCCTGTACAGGTGGTCCATTTGAAACCAAGACTTCATGGGGTATTTCAAAAGATGTGTATTGTGCGGGTAATGATTCTACCTTTCTTTTCTTACAAAATATTCTATCAGAAGTGATGGACTTGTTTCCAGGGAAATACATACATATTGGCGGCGATGAATGTCCTAAAGACCGTTGGAAAGCCTGTTCTAAATGTCAAAAAAGAATAACCGACGAGAAATTAAGTGGAGAAAATGAGTTGCAAAGCTATTTTGTCAATCGTATGGAAAAATATGTTCACTCAAAGGGAAAACAAATTATTGGTTGGGACGAAATATTAGAACAAGGGCTTTCTCCAAATGCAACAGTGATGAGTTGGCGAGGAACTAAAGCAGGGATTCTTGCGGCAAAACAAAAACACTTTGTTGTCATGACACCAACAAAACCTTGTTATTTCGATTTTTATCAGGATAAGGATACGCTTAAAGAACCCTATTCCTTTCATGGTTATAATTTATTGGATGCAGTATATGCTTTCAATCCTACACCTAAAGAATTGACTAAAGAAGATGCAACATACATTATGGGTGCTCAAGGTTGTGTGTGGACAGAGTTTATACCAGACTTTTCAAATGTTGAATATATGGCGTTGCCACGGATGGCTGCATTGTCAGAAACTGTTTGGACACCAATCGCAAAAAAAAATTATTCAGATTTCATCCTGCGATTAAAACTGCATGCTCAAACATTGGATAGAATGAAGGTAAATTATGCCAAACATTTTTTAAACCAATAGTTAGGTTGTTCGATACCTACTGTTCTTGACTCAACTAGATAAAACCATTGTCAAATGTTTACCAAAAAAGAAATCAAGAAATAGCTGAATTATCTTTAAATTGATTATTGAAAATGATTAGTTTTTTATATAAATAGATAAAATAAAAAGAATGAAAAAGTGGAATTGTTTATGTCTATTAATGGTGCTTTCAGTAGTGGTTGGTAATGGGCAACAATCGATTGATTATCCCTATAAGAATGCTAAGCTTACTCCTGAAGTACGGGCAAAGGATTTATTAGGCAGGATGAGTATGGAGGATAAGATACCTCAATTGTATGCAGATTGGGTTGGGAGACCCTATAAATTTGATGAAGCTTTCTTTGCAGATACTGCCACTGCGAGAAAGGTTTTAGGCAAGGGGATACTATCCATTCAGCCCAGTTTTGTAGATTTAAAATCAACAGTACTATCGAGAAATCTCGTTCAAAAATATCTAAAAGAACAAACGAAGTGGGGCATTCCCGCCTTGTTTGTAGATGAGGGGCAACATGGTCTGATGAAACCACAAGCCACTTCATTTCCGATGGCTATTGGTCTTGCCTGTTCGTGGGATGTCGATTTGTTCGAACAGGTATATACAGTTGTTGCCCACGAGATGCGTTCCCGTGGTGGGCATCATGTGCTATCGCCCGTGATAGATGTTTGTAAAGAACCACGTTGGGGCAGAGTTGAAGAAACTTATGGTGAAGACCCATACTTAAATGGTCGTTATGCTGTTGCAGCAGTTAAAGGATTGCAGGGAACTTCAACAGGTATAGTTGCCACAGACCATGTAGCTGCTACCTTAAAACATTTCTGTGGTCATGGACAGCCCGAAGGAGGAAATAATCAAGCACCAGCAAACATTTCTGAACGTGTGTTGCGAGAGTTTCACTTCCCTCCTTTCAAGGCGGCTATTGAGGGGGCGAATCCAATTGCTATCATGCCTTCTTACAATGAAATTGATGGGGTGCCATCCCATAACAATGATTGGTTGTTGAAGACAATCCTTCGCCATGATTGGGGTTACAAAGGGATGTTAGTTTCTGATTACAATGGAATAGATGAACTATTTGAGAAGCATCTCATTGCAAAAGATTATAAGGATGCTGCATGCAAGGCGTTCAATTCGGGGGTGCAATACGAATTTCCAAAAGCAAAAGGGTTTCCTTATTTACCCCAACTTTTGAAGGAGGGTAAAGTAAAGCAAGCGGATATTGATACCGCTGTTTATCGGGCACTAAGGTTAAAATTCCAAATGGGGCTATTTGATAATCCTTTTATAGATGTAAACGATGCAATAAAAGTAAGTAAAGACGAAAAGTCAAGGGCGTTGGCATTAAAGGCTGCACAGGAATCAATTGTTCTTTTGAAGAATGAAAACAATTTGTTACCTCTTGATAAGCATAAATTTAATAAGATAGCAGTGGTAGGGCCTTGTGCTAATATTGTTTCTACGGGAGGATATTCAGGAGAACCTTATCAGAAAACAACTCTATTGGAGGGTATTAAAAGCAAGATAGATAAAGGAACACAAGTCTTATTTGCTCAAGGATGCAATATTGTTGATACTAATAGAGGTAGTTTTTATAACTGGCAAACAGATAATTTTAAGTTAGCCGCTCGTGAAGACAACCTGAAATTAATAAAGGAAGCCGTTGAGGTGGCGAAAAATGCGGAAATAATAGTGGTAGCTGTAGGGGAAACAGAACAGCTTTGTAGAGAAGCTTGGGCAAAAACCCATATTGGGGATAATATGACCCTCGATTTAATTGGCGAACAAGAGGAATTAGTAGAAGCAATGGTCGCATTAGGTAAACCTGTCATTGTTTATCTGATGAATGGACGCCCTTTAAGCATCAACTATATTGCTACTCATGTTCCTGCCATTATTGAAGGTTGGTATATGGGGCAGGAAACGGGTACGGCAGCTGTTGATATACTTTTTGGCGATGTTAACCCTTCTGCCAAGTTGACAATCACTTTCCCAAAATCTGTTGGGCAATTACCCATGTATTATAACCATAAGCCTTCTGCACAATTTACAAATTATGTTTCTCAAGATATTCTGCCACTTTATCCTTTTGGTTATGGTTTGAGCTATACTAATTTCTCTTACTCAAACATTCAGCTTTCTTCAGATAAAATGAAGGCAAATGGAAGGGTAACCGTTACTGTTGATATAACAAATACAGGAAACCGAAGAGGGGATGAGATAGCCCAATTATATATTCATCAAAAAGTAGCATCTGTTACCCGACCTGTAATGGAATTAAAGGGGTTTGAGCGGTTTAGTTTGGAGGCAGGTGAAACAAAGAAAGTTAGTTTCATTATTGATAAATCTAAACTTGCTTTTTGGGATTACAAGATGAATTATACTGTTGAATCAGGGCAGTTTGAAATCATGGTTGGTAAATCTTCGGTGGAATACTTGAAGAAGGTGCTAACTGTAGAGTAATTGATAATTAAATTAGTTGAACAGAAAAAGTAAATGTGAAGATGCAAAAGAATGCAGAGAAGTCTATAATGATTTATACAAGAAAATGCTTGAGTTCTTTGCTTCACAGGTGAGTAAGTAACGGCTTTGAATAGGTTAGTAGCCTTTTTTCAAACCATTTGTCAATCAAAAAAAGCATTGTTAGCTATAACTTTCACTTTGCAGACGGAAGTA
>CANCKV010000101.1 GCA_947378615.1 Chitinophagaceae bacterium
CACCTTTGATTTCTTTTAGAAACAAAATAAGAATCAAGCCAAACAAAAAGCGATATGAAAAGATTATTTGCAACTTATTTACTCACCACAGCAACCCGAAACAGTAGCTATCAAACTTCTGTTTTGATTACACAGTTGCAAAAAGACGGTTAATACCCATTTTACCCTCATTTTCGTAGTTACGTCAGTTTTGGACGAATAGTAGCATGTTTTGGGCGAAGTTAAGAAAGCTTTGGGCTTAATTTCAGATAGTCTGAATGTACTTATGACTCGTTCGCCTAGCCTACATTGGTTTAATCTTAATTAGTTCTAAGGTAAACGTAATTACAAGAGGGTGGACGATGCGCCATAATGGATTGTTCTTACCTGCAGATATAACCAATTTAATTAAAAGTGGATAAGATGTAATTCCATCTTGATTCTTCTTAGTTATGGTTAACAAGGATGAGGGTGCGATTGAATTGGTCATCATTTCAAATATTAAGGAATTAAATACATGTAAATTATGCTTACTTAGCAATGAACAAAACAAAGAGTCATTTAATCAACGTTTAAATTCTTTTTACAAATAATAAATAAAATTATGAAAGATAACAAACCACAAAAATTAACAACAGATGAAGCGAATAATGCTCACTTCATTCTTCTAGTGGCTTACATATTACTTGCCGCTAATCAATTGCGATTTAAGACCCCCGCTGCGATTATTGATTCTATAACTGACCATTTTGGGCAATGGGGTCCTAATTGGCTGAAATTTGAGAATATTGATTTACGTACACATGCAGTCATTCAATTGAAAAATGACTTGATTGTTTTAATTTATGCAGATATTGATGCTGTGTTTGGAGCTATTAATGAAACCATTTTAACTGCAGAGGACAAGGCGGCTTTCTTGATTTATGAAAAAAAGGTAAGAAGTAATGCTGTGGTATCTGAAATTGCTCCGGGATTGACTTTTGATACAATTGGGCATCTATGGGCAGATGTTAATTTTGTCAATACTGCCACTCCAACTAGCAAGTCTGCACCGGAAAATAATTTTGTTTATTATGAAACTTACATGGGGTTGCCGGACATGAAAGAAACTGAAATACCATTTGCAAACGGTAATGCGATAGGTGGTCATCGACATCATTTTGTTTTCACCGCTGCCGAAGTCGGAAAAACCATGTATGTGCGTTGTTATTATCAAATTGCAAATGGTAGTCGTAGCCCTTCAAGTGCAATTATTAGTTTTCCGATTATCTAAAACACAAATATGAATTATGAAATATGAGTGATGAGTT
Source organism: Chitinophagaceae bacterium (assembly GCA_947378615.1). Taxonomy (GTDB): domain Bacteria; phylum Bacteroidota; class Bacteroidia; order Chitinophagales; family Chitinophagaceae; genus Parasediminibacterium. The sequence goes on from CANCKV010000101.1 coordinate 1,290, forward strand.
ATGAGTGATGAAATATGATGTAAATAAATTGAACTTAAAAATTCAAAATTCAAAAATCATCACTCATCGCTCATCACTATTTTTCAACCTCTTTTTCTTTTTATGACTCTCCATTGAATCGACTCTGCTGTATTCTTTTCACAATTTTTGCAGAATCTAGAATTTTAAACATGAAATTCCCTGTCTCTATTTTAGAGATTTTGCAATATGGTCATATTTACTTTTATTAATAGTGAGTATATTGCACAACTTTAATCTTATTTAATGCAAGCACTACTAAAAAAAGAATTTCCGCAATTTATTAATAAAATAGTTTTTGTTCTTTGTTGCCTATTCATTTATCCACTCGAAATCATAAAGAAGGCTTCTGCGGGTTTAGATTCTTCTTGGGAAGTCAGTATTAATCTTGCTTTAAAAAATAAATTTATTTGGGGGAAAGATTTTGTTTTTAGCTATGGCCCTTTAGGCTATTTGGCTACAGGACTTGGCGAAAATGTAAATAATATGCCCATTTATTTATTTAGATTGGGAATGTATTTTAACCTCTGTTTAATTTTTTATAAAATTTTACAAACATTTAAAGTATTCACAGTAGCAAACATGATTGCTATTTTTCTTTTTGTGGTTACTATTCACAACTATATTTATTGTGAAGCAAGTACATATCTTTTAATGTCTTGCATTTTTTGGTTGTGCTATTCTATCAAATATGACCATTTAATTGCTGCAATATTTGCAATTGGCATCTCCATTCTAATGTTTTTCGTTAAGATGGATACGGGAATCATCGTAAATGCTTTCACGATTTTGTTTTTTTTATTTCAAAGTTACTATAGTGTCCATAAAAAGCTATATCCAATTCTTTGGATTGGTAATTATACATTACTCCTTCTTTTTGCATACTTATTGCACATAAATTTATTTGACTATTTATTGGCAAATATCCATGTAATCAATTCTTACAACGATGCAATGTATCTTCCAAACACCAATTTTTCGATTATTCTTTTTTCAATTGTGCTACTTTTCTTTTTATGTTTATTGATTCAGAATTATACTCAAATAGTCAAAACTCCATACAAAATAATTATTACATTATACTTAATGATGTTTTTGTTTGTCTTGTTTAAACATGGCTTTGTAAGGCATTATGGTTTCACTTTTTTTTATCCCCCCTTATCATTAGCGATTGTGTTTTTATTTGCTTATTTCATACATCCAGAGAAAGTCTTTTTTTCTAATGCATTGATAGTTACTGTAATTCCTGTATCCTTTGTTTTGATGACAATTCATAATATAGAAGATATTAATAAGAATGATGGCAAACTATTTACCATCAAATTAAATGTTCTTAACGCAGTTAGTCGATTGATACTGCATAAAAATTACGTACCTCCCATTTCAAAGTTGAATGGGGTAGATGCTTATTCCATTCCCTATATTTTGCCAATTAGGATAAAAAATGAAATTGGGAATGGGTCTGTTGATATTATTCCACACCTTGTATCAACTATTTATTTTAATAAATTGAACTATAATCCCCGCCCCGGCATTCAAACTTATGCCAATTATGATGGATTTCTTGATAGCCTCGGCAGTGCAAAATACTTATCATCAACGGCTCCTGATTATATAATTTATTGTGCTGAAAACAATGGTTTTAATGCTGCAATAGATAATAGATATCCTTTTTTTGACGAGCCAAAAACTAAGATATCAATGCTACAAAATTATTCAGTAGTTGATTCTTTTGATAACCAACTTTTATTAAAACGTAGAAATAAGGTGAATGGAATTTCTATTAGTAATAGCATTAATAGTGAAAGCAAATTTTGCGATTCAATTGATATTCCTTCATCGAATGAATTACAGGTTACTATTGTGAAAACACAGTACTCATTATTAGGCAAATTGGTCCGATTTCTTTATCAACCCCCTTCGCTAAATGTTACTGTTACACTAAATGACGGCAAACAATTTACTTACAAGGCAATCAAGCCTACTATTGAAGAAGGAGTCATTGTAAATAGGCTCATTGTAACTAATAAAGATGCAAAGAATTTGTTTGATGGCAATCTATCTAAAATAGCCAAAATCTCAAAGATTTGTTTTTGGGGGGATAAGTGGGGTTTTAATTCTAAAATAAATTTGACAACCAAATATATTTCTTGCAAAGAAGTAGTTCTAGATGACAAAAGAAAGTCTTGAATTAATAAAAAGCTTTCCTGATTTTCAGACTAAACCTTTATAAAATAAAAGATGCCATTAAGCATTAAATCTTAATAGCATCTTTCATTTTGATTAATTTTTCACTTTTCAGATTAATATCCTTGTTGCAAGGCTTTCACAAAGTCTGATACTAAATAGCTGACTAATACTGCTGTTGAATCTTCATTTTTGTTGACAGGTAAATCCACATCTCCTTCACTAATATGCAAATAAGCCGGTTGACTATCAATTGCAGCAAAATAAAGATACTGCCTTGCCTGATTAACAGAAATACCTGTAGGCGAAGTGCTATTAGTAACCATATTTTCAATACTTCCTAAGTCTAATTCAATCCCACATAATGTATCAATTGTAAACTCAGTGGCATGATCAATCGCTTCTAAAAAAGTTCTTTTTTCATGGAGAAATATATCCTCAAATGTGATGCAATCAATAAATGGATTATTTACCATGTCTAGCCATACATTCTGTTGAATTTTGCATTCATGCAAACCTACCACACAATATTTTTCCAAATACCCATCCTCTTCGGCATAACGAAACGCATTCCCATTATGTCGGCCCTCAAGTGGCCTGTAATCAGAACAAGAATCTACATTGATGGCATTTATTTGTGCAAAAGGAATTGCACCACTCTTAAACCATCCTTTTGCAGCCCCTTTTATACAGGGATAAGCATTGTTTTGCCCCCCTCCAATAACAATCGGAAGCTTTTTGTTTTGAGTAATCATATGTATCAATTGCTCAACCTCAGCGTCTATGAGATTTACTGCATGACGATAGGCATCAACTTTTTCATCAAAAGTCTGTGCCGACTGTTCAATAATGTAGGATACATCATTAAAATCAAAATGCCCTAGCAACATCAATTCATCCCCACCTAGGAAGTCATTACTTTGGGTATTTAGAAATGAACGTAAAAATGGCGACCAAATTCCAGTAGGATTACCCTCTCCTAGATTTCCCTTTAATCCAATGTTCTCTGTAATTCCAATTAAGACGTATAACGCATTAGAGTTTTGTAAAGATTCCTCTATTTTTTTAGGGTCTTTAAGAACCTGAACACGTTCTCCTAACTTAGTTTCAAACCGACGAATTGTAGTGTGGGCAAGCACATCTTGTTTTGTATAGACTTTCAAATGTCTCATAACCTTATTTTTTTCGGACATGAAGGTAATAGTTATCTATATATCATAAAATTATTTTCTTTGACAAAAAACCCTTATAGAGAATGAAAACCTTGTTTTGACTAATAATTTATGTCAAATACAGACAGAAAACTAAGCGCTTTGATAAAAGTTTTTCCTAAACACACTTTGAAATTATATTATTAAAATTAGCATCAACAATGAATACTTTCAAAGCTATATTTGACACTACCTATTTTCTTATCTTATTTTAAAATAATGACTCAAATTGGCATAATATCAGACACACACAGTTATTTGGATGAAAATGTTTTTAAACACTTTGCATCATGTGATGAAATTTGGCATATCGGTGATTTTGGAAATAAAGAAGTCGCAGAAAAGCTGAAGGAATTTAAACCATTAAAAGGTGTTTATGGCAATATTGACGAAGCTGATATTAGAGAAGAATTTCCTTTAATCATGTCTTTCCGTTGTGAGGAAGTACAGGTATTAATGACACATATAGGAGGGTATCCTCCCAAATATAATGCAGCAAGTAAGCCTTTGATAAGACAAAACAAGCCACAATTGTTTTTGAGTGGTCATTCACATATCCTAAAAGTAATGTATGATGATATTTTTAATTGTTTGCATATCAATCCGGGTGCAGCAGGAAAACATGGATGGCATGCCGTTAGAACATTGGTCAGAATTAAAATTGATGGCAGCATCATCAAAAATTGCGAAGTAATTGAATTAGGAAGCAGGGGTTAACCACCACTTCCCAATTACTGTTTCATTAGTTAATTTAATATTTTTTCTTCTTTTTCGATGGTAAACTTTTCCTTATTCAAAAGAATGGCATTCCAACCTCCGTTAATATTTCTAATATTGTGAATCCCTTGTCTTTTCAATAATGAACACGCTATCACACTTCTATATCCCCCGGCACATTGTACATATATATTATGGTTATCATCAAAATCTGCCATCGTTCCTGGATCGGTTAAATTATCAAGAGGAATGTTCATAGACTGTTTCAGATGACCACTTCCAAATTCCGCTTCTGTTCTTACATCTAAAACAACTAGATTATCATCAAATGGAATATCCATTGCTAATTCATCTGTATCTATATCAATTATTAAATCAATTTTTTCTCCTGCCTCTTTCCAAGCCTCGAAACCGCCTATTAAATAACCTTCTACATGCTCAATTCCTACTCTTGCCAATCGGGTAATCACTTCCCTTTCTTTTCCCTCCTCAGCCACAAAAACAATTGGAATATTTAATGGCAACACGTTAGCAGCCCATTCAGCAAAGCGACCTTCCAATCCTACAAAAATAGAAGAAGGAATATAACCATCAATAAACTTTGCAGCAGGTCTTGTATCTAATAATACGACATCAAAATCCTTAATTCGTTTCTTAACATCATCAATAGAAAGCTGTTGAAGCCCTTTTTCGATTAGAATTTCCAAACTTTCGTAACCATCCTTATTTATTTTAGCGTTAAGAGGGAAATATTTTGGAGGGGCAATCAGATCACTAATAACCAACTTAATAAATTCTTCTTTATTATCCGCTAGTAAAGCGTAGTTCGAGGCTTTTTGTTCTCCGATAGTTGTTTGCTTTTCAGCGCCAATATTTTTTCCACAAGCACTTCCCTTTCCGTGTCCCGGATATACAATCACTTCATCAGGAAGAGTGATAATTTTAGTTGTTAAACTATCGTAAAGTATTCCCGCAAGATCATTAGTTGTTAATATTTCTGATTGTTGTGACAAGTCAGGTCTTCCAACATCGCCTACAAATAAAGTATCCCCTGTAAATACAGCCTGTTCTTTTCCATTTTCATCTAATAGTAGATAAGAACTGCTTTCAAGAGTATGCCCGGGTGTATGTAATAATTTTACTTGGCTTTTTCCTAATGTAAAAATTTCTCCATCCTTACCAACTAGTACTTTAAATCGAGCTTTGCATTCTGGACCAAATACAATTACAGCATTTGTGGCTTTAGCTAAATCAAGGTGACCACTAACAAAGTCTGCATGAAAATGTGTTTCGAAAATATACTTGATCGTTGCATTTCTTTCTTTTGCAATTGCCAAATATTCTTCTATATCTCTTAAAGGATCAATAACGGCGGCTTCACCGTCACTTTCAATATAATAGGAATATTCACTAAGACACTCCGTGAATAATTGTTTTATATACATATAAAAATTTCACTAAAAAATAAAAGCCGATTACATTCAAATTAATAATCGGCCATCTTTCAAACACTGTATTCACCATGATTTACATGGATACATACAAATAATTTATCTCTCCCAATTACTATGGTAAACCATTAGTAAAATGGATTCAATAATTTCAATAAAAAAAGTATTATTCTTAGGGGGTATCTCCGACTAACCAACTAAATCTATTACAAATTTATTAATTTCCTCTAGCCTAGAATAGTTCACAGAGTAAAAAATAAACTTGCCATCTCTTTTTGTCGAAACAATATTTGCACGACGTAAAATTGCAAGGTGCTGTGAAGCAACAGATTGTTCGATTCTAAGTTTAACGTACATTTCTGTAACCGTCATTTTCTTAGAATCATTAATCAACTTAACCATTTGTTGTCTCAACTTGTGATTAAGTGCTCGTAAAATAGCAGCACTCTTTTTTGTTTGAATTAAATCAATTTTAACAGAGACTTCTCCATTAGAAAGTAAAAGTGAGGAAAGTGATTGTGTCATAAATAAAAGGGGTTAATAAATACTTTTGATAAAAGTATATTATTTATATAAAACAAAGCAATTAATTGTAAAAATATCTTGAATTTATTGATTATAACTTACTCTTTTCGGCGAAATAGACATCTTTTATGTAAAAAGGTTCACAATATGCCAAGTCAGACACTTTATTTTCACAAATAAATTTTTCTGCCATAAAAGAAATTGTATTTGTAATATCCATAATATCAATAAAAAGAGCATTAGAATGAATCAATATTTCTTTCAATTTTTGGTGACCATTTCCAGTAAAAACTATTTTATGTTTATCCAATAAAAAATCGAAGGACTGAGCGTTTAATACCTTCGCATTCGGTGACTCTATGACTTTCATTTCTGAATCATATATAGCAGTAAATACTTCCATCCTCCGAGCATCAATCATCGGAGAAATTAAATAATCCTTCATTTCCTCTTCACTTACAACTCTTTTCCAATTTTGAATAATTGTTTGTGCAAGAACTTCTAAAGTATTTAATAATATTAATGGCTTATTGAGAGAAAAACACAACCCCTTTGCCGTAGCAAGCCCTACTCTTAATCCTGTATAACTGCCAGGACCATTTACCACAGCAATTGCATCTAAATCACTTAATTTCCTTTTTGAATCTATAAAAAGTTTTGAAATAGCTTGTTGAATAAATGCACCATGACTTTTAGTATCAGTATTTATTTCTTTCGTCAGCAAAGTACCTTCCATAGCAAGTGAAACGCTTGCGGTGTTGATTGAAGTATCGATACTTAAAACGAGTGCCATAAGCGGCGAAGTTGCATGATTGTATTCAAAAGTGTGTAACGAAAAAAAGAAATATTTATTATTATGGGATATTCATTGATTCAAGTAATCAAAAAGAAATTGCTGAAAAATATTGTATTAACAAATTTATGGCAATCCCTTAGGCAACAGTAGAATACTTGCCTATATCTCAATATTGTTATAGTATTTAAAAACATTTAAAAACAAATTATTATGGATCGCAAAGAGTTTCTTTCACAAATTGGCTTAGGTACTGCCGGTTTAGTATTATTTGGGTGTATGAGTAGTTGCAAAAAAGAAGGATCAACTCCTTCTGCCCCTACAGGTGTAAACATCAGTCTTGATTTAACTCAGTCCTCAAATAGTGCACTTGCAACTCCGGGAGGTTCCCTTGTAGTAAGTAATGGTGCAATTATAGTGGCACAAACTTTAACAGGAGGAACATATCTTGCTGTTTCAAGGGCTTGTCCTCATGAACAAGAACCTGTTGATTATGAACCAACTAAAAATGATTTTTATTGCAGATATCACAGTTCAAGATTTCAATCTACAGGTGCTTATGTAAGTGGTCCTGCAGGATCATCTCTAACACAATACAAAACAAGTCTTAATGGAAATATACTTACTATTACAAGCTAAAGATTTTGCTTTCAAAACAAATATTTAAATTTTATCAACTCTTTTCCATAAAAAG